>DAITMC010000164.1:0-7897 GCA_036835365.1 Saprospiraceae bacterium | reverse complement strand
TCTTTGCAGCTATTTATAATCTGGAAATTTAAACTTTCGAAAGAACTCTATTAATTAAAACCAAGTAAACAGCTACTTATTATTCTAATCTAAAGGTATATTCTTTCCAATTTTGCCCAAATACTAACCCATATCCATTAGGAACATTGGAATAAGAAATAGGTGCTTGATTAATCTCAATTATCGCATCATCATCTAATATATTTTTCTTTCTGTAAACATATAATTCTTCTGAAATTTGACCAAACCTAATGACGACGCTATCTGCCTTCACTTTGGCAGCTTTTCTAGTGGCATCTAAGGATTGATAAGTATTGATGAGCATGTAGTCTAGTGCTAAAGGTTTCCCATCAAAGCACTGATCAGAAAAAGCAAGTCTTTCAATGCAGGTTTCTGCTAGAAAAATATTATCTAACCAGTGAACACCATTTTTAACAATAGTATCTTTTTTTACTGCAAATTGAGTTAGATAAAAATGATTTCCCGATGTGTCGTCAAAGGTAAAACTAACTCTGGTGGCAGGTTCAAAAAAATCACTTCTATCTTGTTGATTGACATCATATATGGTTGTTAGATCAGGAATCAGAATTTTTTCTGTCATTACTTCCCCCAGTGTGCTAGAAATTACTTTTACCCTATAATATTGCAATGGTTCTAGTCCAACTTGGGATTCTGTGTAGTTATAACCATCTTTAGAGAAAATAGGTAGTTCCTGACCATCTTCTCTGATAATAAAAACTTGTGCATCTCTAAGGAAAAAATCTCCTATTTTAAAAGAACCCGCATAAGGGTTAACAGATTTCCCTATTTGTAGCCAGATGCTATCAGGACTGATGAAACCATTGACTGTAATTTTTTCTCCCTCAAAATTATCCTCTAATGTCCCTACAAAATCAGCTTCACAAGCTGTTGTAAAGAGATAAACTAGCATCAGAAAATATAAGGTCTTACTTTTAAACATACACATAAATTACCATTTTAAATTATAAGAAATAGAGGGCACTATACTAAAAGCAGCTACTCCGTAAGGATTAATAGTTCGCGTGATATTTTCTATATCTTGGCTACCTATCAATCTACCTGAAAGGATGATGTTATACGTATTTTTACGTCCATAAAGATTGTAAATACCAAAAGCCCATTGGGCAAGTCTTTGGCGTTTCTTAGTCGTTTTTGTTTTTATAAAACTCATATCAAGCCGATGATAGTCAGGAAGTCTTTGGTTATTTCTTTGCGTAATTACATCAGTTGTAGATGGGCTTCCAAATTCGGACTGATTAATACTGGTATAAGTAATAAATCGTCCTCCGATTTGAAACGCTGTGGGTAGCGTAATCCAACTACCCGACTGATAAACAAAGTTAGCACTCAATCGCCAGTTGTTTTTTAAGCCATAATCGAGCGTGAGGGAAAGGTTATTTCTTCTATCGTATTGATGAAAGTACCAAGCACCATTATTAATATTTTCGAACTGTCTTCTATTCCAAGAAAGCGTGTAGGATAACCACATATTAAATTTAGGGTCGCCGTATTTCATCAAGTATTCAAAACCATAGGCTCTTCCTCTACCCTCTTTTTCTATTATGTTTTCCCAATTTAGATTCGATGGGTCGAAAAAATTAACGCCTTCCTCAAATTCTATTTGTTGGCTTAGGTTTTTGTAGAAAGCCTCCACTGTAATTTCCCACTTTAGTTTTGGTAAATCGAAAATAATACCCCCCGAAAATTGGTCTGCACTTTGAGGAGCTACATTATCTGTAATAGGCACCCAGAGATCGCTAGTCAATCCAAGTGAGCTATTGCTGAGTAAATGTAAATATTGCCTCATTTTGGTATAACCTACATTAAAAGATATATTCTTTGTCTTAGCTGTAATGCTCAAGCGAGGTTCAGGGCTAAAGTAATTTTTATTGGCTGTCCGAAACCATAAGTACCTGAACCCTACATTGGTATTAAGCCATTTGGATAATTGCCACTCGGTTTCTACAAACATAGCAGAGGAGAGCGTTTGATATTTGATGCTCTTATCCGCCAAAGAGTCAACATTATAATCTGGCGACTCAAAAGCTGCATTGATGGGTAAAAAACTAGATTTTTGAATTTCCATACCGCCAAAGAATGAAAGATAAGGGGTAATAGAAGTGGAAAAGTGTTGCTTCAACGACCATTCTTTTATGTTAGATTGTCTGAAATAGCCTGTGTTCTGTTTGTCTTCAATATTCTGTTGCGAAAAATCTTCTCGCAAGTTATAGGTATTAAAGTTAAAATAAGTGTTACTGAACCAATTGTTAGAAAATGATTTAATATATCGTAAGTTCATTGTTTTGTTACCCCATCCTAAGTTTGTACTAAAAAGGGTGCTATCCACTTTATACTGCGTCAAATAAGCATCCTGACCCAAGTAAATACTAAAAAAAATCTTATCGCGATTTAAAAATTCATGATTGACTTTGAAATTCAAATCATAACTCAATAGCGTATTAAAGGGTTTATCATCTTGTTTTCGAGAAGCAAAATAGGTAGGTAGCAGGAGTAGTCCTAAGTAAGCGGCTCTAGCAGAAGCCATATAGGCACTTTTTCCTTTTTTTATAGGACCTTCCAAGAGTATGCTAGAGTTAATTAGCCCAAATGTAAACTCCCCTTTTCGTTCTGTTTTATTGCCTTCCTTCATCGTTATATCAATGATAGAAGAAAGTCGCCCCCCATACCTTGCCGGAAAACCACCTTTAATAAACTTGATGTCTTTTATTGCATTCGGATCAAAAATGGATTGGAAACCAAATAAATGGGACGCATTATAAACAGTGGCACCATCCAGCAAAATTAAATTTTGATCAGGTGTGCCTCCACGAACATACAAGCCCGTTGTACCTTCAAAGCCAGTGCTTACTCCTGGCAGAAAACTTAATGCTTTAATCACATCAGGCTGTCCCAGGAGCATTGGAATTGTTTTAAGCCTTTCCACTGGTACTTGATTAACTTGGTGTTGAAGTTTCCATGAAGTAGCATTGGCGGTTACTTCGATTTCCTGCAAGCTAATTCCTTTAAGTTGAAAGTCAATGATGGCATCTGTTGAGCGTACCAAAGTGGTATCCAGAGGCTTATATCCTACATAGCTTATTTGTATTTTCTGCACTTCATTAGCAGGGAAACTAATGCTATAACGTCCATAAACGTCTGTTACAACACTGTAAGATAGGTTTGGAATATAAATAGTTGCTCCAATCAATGGCTCTCCACCATCAGCAGCAGTGACATAGCCGGCGACCCGAACATTGCTTTGAGTATGCCCTACCATGTGGAAGGTGCAAATCAAGATAAGTAAGACATTAAGCCGCATATATATTATTACTTTAGCATATAACATAAACAAAAACGATGAATTGTAATTGTTCAGTATCTCAGTTACATAGGTACTGAACAACTACAATTTAGTTAGAATTGGTGTGTGAATGATTTTAAATTTCTGTCATACATATACCACTACCTCTATCTGTTACAACAGAATGCTCCGCATCTGCGGCCACAGTAGTATAAATAATAAAACCAGAATTATTAAAATCTGTTTCTGGTGTGAACCCTTCAACTGCTATTTCCAACTCATCTGCTTTTTTAGAGTACCATGCTCCAAATAAGCCTCTTCTAAAATTTCTTACTGAGTAAGCAAAAATATTAATGACGTTTCCTCCTGTTATGTAAGAACTACTGATATATCTGCTTCCAGTTACTTTACATTCCTGATTTCCATTATTAAAACAGAAAACAGTGCTACAGTTGGGTATATTTCTACCTTGAACTTCAAAAGATTGTTGAGGTACGTTAATCACCTGTTTAGGCTCAACTGAACTCAAATTGTAGTGCTCATTTAAGTTTGTAGCATCGTAAATAAGTAGCTCATCAGGTCTGTGTTTCAGTAAGTCATTTCCAACTAACAGTATAGATTCATCATTAAAAAGAACGGAATAAATAAAGTTTTCAATAACTTTATCTAGGTACAATTCCCCATCTCTAGTTCTCCAAGTAGCAACATTAGAGAATTGCTCTATTTGTTCTTTGGATTCAAATTCGATAAGTGTCATTTCTTCATAGGCTTCATATGCAGATATAAAACCTTTATCTCTTGCCCATTCCAATTCTTTGAACCTATTTGAACTCCCAGCTAAGTAATTATGGACACGCTCCAAGCCTTCATAAGAATCAAACTTTAGAATACCATTGTGTACTGTAATTTCTTTTTTTAAGTCCAAAGATAAAGATTCATTAATAACGCTTTCTTCATTTGTTTCACTCGTAATACTTTCTTCCTTTTCACAAGAATAGAAAATAAGCATAGAAACAAAAACCAATAAAGCAAAAACAAACACAGGAAAACCAAACTTTTTCATAATTTTGTAAAGTTTTTAAATAAACAAATAGCACTTTTGCTGTCGTTGGCCAAAACTATCAGCATTAGTGCTTTCTTCCTATATTGAAGTGCACCATCAATACCAAATAAAAAATCTTGTTGTTAAGATTTATATTGCAAATTTAGGGGTAAGAACTGGTCAATCCAAATAAAAATTTTGGACAAATCGCCAAAAAATTGGACAAATCGCCAAAAAATTGGACATATTTAATTTATTATAATATGGGGGGGGGTAAATCATTATTTTCACAATAAATAGTTACTGCTTTGGTCGCTATTTTTAATTCTTCCGCTGCCAGTCCTTTGGGTATGCCCATCCGAGCATAAAGATAGATTTGCGTCTCGTGGTCGAGCAACTTGTAAGCAGGCAACTTAATATCGTTTTTCTCTAAGCGTCTTGTAAAAGTGCGGGTGCAGTAGTAGCCATACGTCTGTGCCACATGCGCTCTTGTCTTAGGTAATAAAAAAGCTACATCAGTAGGCAGATTGTGCGCTGCGCGATAGGCAATTACCCATGGAAATAATATCGCTTTTTCTTCCTCTGCTATTCCTTTTGCTATGCCCATTCGAGCGAAAAGCGCAATTTGCGTATCTTGGTCAAGCAACTTACTGGAAGGCAGTTCAATGCCGTTATCTTCGAGTAGCTTCAAGAACATACCTTTGTGTTTAAACCCATAAGCGTGCGCTATTTGTGTCTTTGTTTTTTGACTAATCATACACTTCAACTACTTTGTGCTATTTTGATGAAACGGCTTTGCTTAAGCTATTTTCAAAATTAAATGAAAATTGCCAAAAAAGTAATAGCAGGAATGTTGAAAGGCTGTTTTTAGGTAAAAATTGAGGAGAATAAGGACTAATATTGTGATTGTGTTGCGAGAAGCAAGTGCATCAAGTGTATATGGTAATCTCTGTAAAAGTTGCGCTACAAATTACAGCCTTGACTAGACAAAAAATTCCGTTCATACGTTATAGCTATTTAGTAGCTAACCTTAACCAATTCTAACTATAAAATAGTGTAATATGACAAATACCTTAACGATAGATTTACCAATACACATCAATGTTGAAGAAGCTAAATTGATGATATTTGCTTCACTTTTTGGGAAGGGAGCTATCTCGTCTGGCAAAGCGGCATCCTATTTGGGCATGAAAAGGGTTGATTTTCTCGAAAGTGTGGGCGAGTATGGAATTAGTATCTTTTCTGATGAAGAAAGTGATTTAGCGCATATTCTAACTACGGAACTATGAGATTGGTCATTGCAGATACTAGCTGTCTGATCATCTTTCATAAAATCAACAGCATAGATATTTTGAAAGATACTTTTAAAAAAGTGCTTATCACAGATAAAGTATTGGATGAGTTTGGGGACTTGCCAGAATGGTTAGAAGTAAGAAATGATTATGATTTAGAGGCATATCATAAATTTAGTAAAAATTTCGGACCTGGCGAATCAAGTTGCATCGCGTTGGCACAAAAGATTGAAAATACGATATTGCTGCTTGATGATCGTAGAGCAAAAAAAGTAGCTCAAGAAATTGGTATTGAATGTATTGGTACTTTAGGTGTCTTACTTCTTGCCAAGCGTGAAGGTGTAATCGAAAAAATAAAACCACTAATTGAGCAAATTAAAGAAACAGATTTTAGACTATCTGATAAGATAATTGAAATTGTTATTAGGTTGGCAGAAGAGGGATAAAGCGATTCCGTTTTGAAAATTGGTCGTAGAGTTTTAAAACTCAAATCTTCTCGTTCGCAGACTGATATGCTGCAAGCTCGTGTTACGTTTTTGTGTTGCCCTACAATCGTTACATAGTTAGCGTATCGTGGTCACAAGTCACGATAATCGGGTGTTCATTATTAAAATTTTCCTTTTGATAACATCATTATAAATAGCCAATTAAAATTTTGTTGTTTATGGTTTGTTATCAATCAGTTTGCTTCCCCAAGCGATAATTTAAGCCTACAATGTATTGGGTATAATTATACTTTCTATTTACATCATTCAGTATCTGATAACTAGAAAAGCCTAGATCTAAGCGCAATCTTTTGTAAAGCGGTAATTCAGCACCTGCGCCTATTCCCAAGTAATATAATCCTGCCACTCTATAAGGGTCTTCTTGACCACAAGTGCAGAAATCGCCATAAGAATAGTTCGCTTCTATGAACCACCGCCATTTATTAATCAAAAAGAGGTCGTACTGCGAGAAAGCACTGAACATATTATAATTACCTTTATCAGTACCAGGCCTAGTGCTGCGCGTGTGGATATTCAAATAAGCAAAACCAACGTGCCATCTAGGTAAAACCTCTAATGCCACGTTGGTATTCCATGTAAATTCATGATACCAAACAAAGGTATTGGGTGCTACTTCCTGTCTGTCAAAGACGTAAGTATAAGAACTGCCTAGAGTAACAGCACGCGCAAATTCAACTTGCGCAGAGAGTTGCTTTACGTTAACGAAAATAATACTCAAAACCAAGCCGATGCGTAAAAACCTTGTTCCTTCCAAAGAAAATGTCATGCCTAAAAAATTGTTGTAGATAAAATTGTTTAAAAAGGCGGATGTTTAAGCCGAAATCTATGCCTAGCATATCTTCTTGTAAATCTCCATTTACGATTTTTACAAATTTGCCTTCACCCAAATAATAATTCGTTTTTAAGTAGATTATTCTTGACACGAAAACCAAACGATCCCGTTGTGTAAATCGTCTTTCTAATTTTATGGGAAGCAAATATTGTGCAAATCCGCCCAAGCCGTAAGCAGGTTCTTGAGGCGCATAGCTGCTATTCACAAACTCTACACTTCCCGTAGCTCCAACAAAAAAATCTTTAAAAAGAGCATATCCAAAATATGGATTCAAACGCATGGCGAAGTCGTGATATTTTTCTCCAGTGTCAGGAAATTTACTGATTATTATTAATCCACCTGTTTCTAGTCCGAGTATTATTTTACTATGATTAACACTTGAACTATTCTGTGCATAAGTAGATAGCGGATTCAAATATAAAGAGATAAATAATAGATAAAAATGAGATAAATTAAAATTAAACATAAAGTAAATATTTTTTCGATGTATTCAATAAATGGGATTTATTAAGAAAGTACATAAGTAATTTTGGTAGTGTTAAAGAAGTAATGCTGTTAAATTTTAAAATCCGTGTAAAATCTGTTTCATCCATGTTATGTGTGCTATATACTTTGGTTGAGCATTACTTGTTATACACTACCGTAATTTTTTGCCCACTACTTATTAAATACACTGAAAATATTTTAAATTAGAGTGTTACTCCAGAGGACATCCTGTCATCTGCTAATGGAGGGACGCATCTTTTTGTAAATCCAAATCCAGAAAATGAAAAAATCAAATTTCGATAAAAAGATCTATCCCACATAGTAATAGAGCCTGTAACGCCAAAGAAATCAAACGCAGATACTTCATTAGAGTTCTTTCGAAAGTAAAAATAACTTATTTTTGATAAAAAAATAAGG
>DAITMC010000163.1:0-8043 GCA_036835365.1 Saprospiraceae bacterium | reverse complement strand
ATTATAATGAACAGGACTACCTCTATCTCAATCAGCAAGATGGTACTTTCAAAGAGGCATTGGCGCAATGTTTAGATCAAACAAGTCTATTCTCAATGGGCGCTGATGCTGCCGATTTAAATAATGATGGTTTTCCTGAGATACTCACTTTAGATATGTTACCTGAAGGCTACGAGCGTCAAAAAACGACTTCAGGGGCAGACAATTACAACAAAAAGCAATCGCTATTCGAGCAGGGTTTTTATCATCAAACAATGCGCAATATGCTTCATTTGAATAATGGCGACGGCACGTTCAGCGAAATCGGGCAGTTGGCAGGTGTTCATGCAACCGATTGGAGTTGGGCAGCATTAATGGCTGATTTGGATTTGGATGGCTACAAAGATATTTTTATCACCAATGGCTATAAGCGAGATTACACCAATATGGACTTTGTGGCTTATGCTGCGGATGTGCAGATAAAGAGCCAAAAAAGCAAAACAGCTACTAGCGATATTGTTCAGGATTTAATTGCTAGTATGCCTTCTATTGAAGCACCGAACTATTTATTCCACAACAATGCCGACCTCACTTTTACCAATCAAGCAAAAGCATGGGGCTTAGGCAAACCCTCGCTCTCCAATGGTGCCACTTATGCCGATTTAGATAACGACGGCGACTTAGATTTAATTGTCAATCATGTGAACAGCATAGCTAGCATTTATCGAAACAATGCAAACGAATTGACTGATAATAATTTCATAAAAATAAAACTAAAAGGCAATCAAAAAAATGTATTTGCCATAGGCACAAAAGTTATCTTATCTTTTGATAATCAGCAAATAACGCAAAGAATAATTCCCAGTAGAGGCTATCAATCTGCTGTTGAGCCAGTACTTACTTTTGGACTTGGCAAACATACTGCTATACCCAAAGTTATCATTGAATGGCAGGATGGCAAACAACAACTGCTAGAAAATGTAGCAGTGAATCAAACACTAGAAATCGAATATGTCCCAAATAGGGAAAACACCAATCTTACTCCAAAAGTAACGCCTTTATTTCAACCTTTTGATGCAAAGGTAAGTATTGAACATCGAGAAAATAATTATAATGACTTTGATCGTCAGCCGCTCTTACTGCACATGCTTTCCACACAAGGACCTAAAATCTGCAAAGGCGATGTGAATGGCGATAGTTTGGAAGACTTCTTTATTGGTGGAGCAAAAGGACAAAGTGGTCATCTTTTTATCCAGCAAAATGATGGCTCGTTTCAAGAGAAAGCCAATCCCGCTTTTGAAGTGGATGCCGTCGCAGAAGATATGGACTGTACTTTTTTTGATGCCAATGGCGATGCGCATTTAGACCTTTATGTGTGCGCCGGTGGGAGTGAGTTTGACCCCAATGACCCTGCCTTGCAGGATCGGCTTTATCTCAACGACGGAAAAGGAAATTTCAAGAAATCCACATTACCTAAAATGCTAAGTAGCACTTCTTGTGTGAGTGTTGCCGATTTTGATAACGATGGCGATATGGACTTATTTATTGGTGGAAGATTGGTACCCAATCATTATCCGATGCGTCCAAAAAGTTATTTACTAGAAAATGATGGTCGTGGAAATTTTCAAGTGGTAACAGAAAAAAAAGCACCTGATTTATTGAACATTGGTATGATAACGGCAGCTGATTGGAAGGATTTGAACAACGATGGTCAACTTGAACTGATTTTGTTAGGTGAATGGATGCCTCCTACCCTACTCCATCAACAAAATGGGCAGTTTAAAATACTAGAAAATAATATTTGGCAGAATGCTTATGGTTGGTGGACGGCACTCGCTATTGCCGATATGGATGGCGATGGCGATTTAGATATGGTTGCGGGCAATTTTGGATGGAACACACAACTGAAAGCAACTAAAGAAAGCCCATTAGCCCTATTTACTGGAGATTTCAACAATACGAATACGTTGCACCCTATTCTTGCTGTGGCAAAAGAAAAAGGCTTTGAGCCTTTGCTTTATCGAGATGATTTGGTACAACAAATACCAAAGTTAAAAAAGGATTACCTCAAATATGCGGACTATGCAAAAGCAAATCTAAATGATTTATTCGGCGAGACGATGACGCAAACAGACACTCTATTCGTTAATCATCTTGCTAGTAGCTATTTTGAGAATAAAGGAAACTTTAACTTCGACATACGTCCTTTACCTACGATGGCGCAAATTTCGCCTGTTCATGCCATAGCCATAATGGATGTCAATAGAGATGGTCATTTAGATATTTTACTAGGCGGCAACTTCACAGAAAGCCGCGTGCAATTTGGTCGCCACGATGCCAGTAAAGGCACGCTTCTGCTAGGCGATGGAAAAGGGAATTTTTTGCCATCGCTTAATCGAGAAATAGGCTTACAAATTCGGGGCAATGTGCGCGATTTTGAGTCGCTCTACATGAAAGATGGTAGCACTAAAATTGTAGTCGCTAGGAACAATGCACCTTTAATAATGATGAGTATGAGGCGTGAAATAAAATGATTTGGTAGGAATAAAGGAAATTTGTATTTTACATAGAAAATGAGTACACCATGATGAACACAACGAAAAAACAATTTATTTTATGCTTTGTCAGCCTAATGTGCTGTTGCTATTTAGTGGATGCGCAAAAAGCGAGCATCGAGGAAAATTTGCAAACCATAAAGACTTATCCTTTTAGCGATCCAAACAAAGTACCTATGCTAACAGATAATCCCAAAATATATCCCTATTTTAAATTTGAAGGCTACAGCCAAAATAGCCAAGAACAAGATTGGAAAGTCATTACGTTGGAGAATGATTACCTCAAAGCATGGGTACTACCAGAAGTAGGTGGCAAAGTTTGGGGTGCAATTGAAAAATCTGGTGGTCAGGCATTTATATATCAAAATGAAGTGATGAAATTTCGCAATATCGCCATGCGTGGTCCTTGGACTTCGGGCGGCATTGAATTTAATTTTGGCATTATCGGTCACAGCCCAGCTACGGCGACGCCTGTGGATTACCTACTTGAGGAACATGAGGATGGTAGTGTAAGTTGCGTTGTCGGCGCAATGGACTTACCCTCTCGTACACACTGGCGCGTGAGAATCAAATTACCAAAAGATAAAGCCTATTTTGAGACAGAAGCGCTTTGGTATAACCCAACGCCACTAAATCAAGCCTATTATAATTGGATGACCGCAGCAGCAGCGGCCAGTGAAGATTTAACTTTCTACTGCCCTGGCGATGAGTATTTAACCCATCCTGGTGATGCTCGCCCCTACCCTATGGAATATGGACGAAACATTGCAAAATATAAGGAAAATAACTTTTTGGGTAGCAAATCCTATCATGTAGTCGGAGATTATAATGACTTTTTTGGAGGATATTACACGCACAAACACTATGGATTTGGTCATTGGGCGCTTTACGATGAAATGCCAGGACAAAAACTCTGGATATGGGCTTTATCGAGAGCTGGTGGTATTTGGGAGGATTTATTAACCGACACCAATGGTCAATACATTGAATTTCAAGCAGGTAGGTTATTTAATCAGTATTCCCCATCTATGAATAACAATCCAATTTCGCAGGTAGGGTTCACGCCGCATACAACTGACCAATGGCGAGAGTTATGGTTTCCTGTACTCGGCATTGGAGGCTTAAGCGATGTTTCGCCCAATGGTATTTTGCACGCCGTTCAACAGGGTAAACAACTCTCTTTTGGTATTAATGCCTTGGCAGCATCAGAAGATAGTTTAAAAATTTATGCGGATGAAAAATTAGTTTACGAAAAGAAGATCAATCTAGCACCGTTGGCGTTTTTCAAAGATAGCATACCAATTTCTGGAGCGTGGAAGATAGTGTTGCCTAAAATAGGGCTAAAATTACAGTCCGATTCGGATAATTTGCTTATTGCCAGACCATTCCAGACAGCGAAAGTAGCCCAAGTTCCAATAGCAGAACGAAAATTTAGGGCAGGAGTAGAAGCCCTAGTATCCCGAAATTATCAAACAGCCCAACAAGCACTAGAAGATTGCTTGGAAGAAAATCCTGCTCATTTAGAAGCACTAGCCTACTTAGCAGAATGCCATTATGCACAGACAGACTACGACCAAGGTTTGCACTATGCTTTGTTAGCATTAGCCATAGATACCTATCATCCGCAAGCAAATTATGTGGCTGGCATAATTTACAAAGCGAAAAATGACTATATCAATGCCAAAGAAATGCTTAGTTGGGCGGCGCGCGCTATGAATTATCGAAGTGCTGCTTTTGCACTAATGAGCGAAATCACATTGGCGGAGCAAGAACTAGATTTAGCCTTACATTATGCCGATAAAGCATTGAATTTCAATAGATTTAACATACTAGCTCATCAAGTCTCGATTGTAGCAAATCGTTTAAAAGGCAATTCAATACTTACTAAAGATCACATAAAAGCACTACTGAAAATTGATCCGCTTTGTCATTTTGCTCGACACGAACAACATTTACTTGAAGGCACTGATTTTCAGCAATATATACAAAATGAATTACCTTATCAAACCTACTTAGAACTGGCAATGGATTACTACCACAAGGCGGATTATACAACAGCCATTCAGGTTTTAGAAAATGCACCTCAACATCCGTTAGTCCGTATTTGGTTAGCTTATTTGAAGCAATCCCCCAATTTGCTAGATGATGTACTAAAAAGTTCTACCGATTTTGTTTTTCCCTACAGAAATGAGACGCTAGAAGCCTTAATTTGGGCAAATCAGCAACGCAATCATTGGAAATTCAAATACTATTTGGGGCTACTCTATTGGAGCAAAAATAAAATAGCTATTACAAAAACATTATTCGAAGCTATCGGGCAGGAAGCTGACCATGCTACTTTTTATTTAACAAGAGCAAAACTACGCCAAGAACAACCACAAGCAGCCCTTCGAGATCTTGAGAAAGCTCTAAAAATGGCAAATAACGAATGGAGAACACATCAAGCTATTGTCCAACATTTGCAAAAACAGCAGGATTATCCACGCGCACTCAACCACAGTTTAGTAGCCATTCGGCAGCATCCCAATAATTACGCCCTGTCGCTGCTGCATGTTAAAAGCCTGATTTTTAACCAACAATATGCAAGTGCTATTGAGCAGCTAAACAAAACCGAAGTGTTACCATTTGAGGGCGCGTATGAAGGACGACAACTTTACGAATGGGCACACTATGGGCAAGCCTTAGCATTGATAGCAAAAAAAGAATATCAGCAAGCAATTACTGTATTAGAACAATCTAAGCAGTGGCCAGAACGACTAGGTGTTGGGCAGCCTTACTACCCGGATGATCGGATGGCAAATTATCTATTGGCTCATATTTACAAACAACTCCATGAAGAGGACAAAGCCAATGAGGCTCAGGCTGCCATAATATTATACACCCTCGATTTCCCGCTAAAAGATAGCTATTTAAGTGCGCTAGGATGGCAGACATTACCTTTCGAGGAAAGAAATAAGAAGATGATTGCCCTATTCCCTAATCCTGATAGTTTGCCTGAAAGATTACGCTGGTCAGTGTATCAAACTTTTGGAGATAACCACAAAGAGACCATTAGTGATGATGATGATTTAACGCTACAACTCGTAAAAATTGCGCTGTTATTGGAATAAAAATTGAGGATTATATTTCTGAGCATGAATTGGACGGTATTCTTTGTATGCCAAGTCATTAGTTGCTGAACCAACTATCAACGATTTTGTAACAAATTATTCTCAAATATAATCCCAAGGACGAGGCTACCTCATGCTTATAAAATAGCCTCGTCCTGTTTGAACAGTTTTCTAAAAACGCTATTTTATTTCATTGCCAAGCATATCCACTTTTGTATTCACTCTAGTATCACCTTTATCCAATCGGACGTTGAAAAAGATGTTTCCGCCTTCTTCTACTGCATTCACATTCGTAACTGCGTGTTGAGGATAGCGTTGCAGCAAAATTGTTTTAACGTTTTCGGGCAAAGGGTCTTGATAAGAAATGGTTGTGGAATGGTATTTTTCTGGCACGGCATTGGCGCGCAATTCGATGAATTTATTGGGTGCTGCTCCATTGTGGATGAGCTCAAAAGCATCGTACAACTCACCAACCGCAGTGTAAGCCTCAAAGCGCAAGCGGTCGCCGTCAATAGTAATGACTTGAAAAAGCTGCGTATTTTCTGCAGTTCGCTCTCTTTCTGCACCTAGTGATGTCCAGTCTTTTCCGATGTTATACATTTTTCCACCAGAAACAGAAACTACATAGACCGTGCCCGTTTGGTCGCGTAAATTAACACCATCAATCACATTTTCGCCCGGCGAAACTCTCCCACGCGCATAGCTGTGGTCGTGCCCTTGCAGCACTAAATCCACTTTGTACTTATCAAAAATAGGCTTCCAGAGGTTTCTTAGTTGCTCGTTATCACGCCCATCAGAAGCAGAAAACAAGGGATGGTGATAAGTAATGACCGTCCATTTTTTAGTATTATTTGCTAGTACATTTTCCAACCAAGGTATCTGCTCTGCTTGCTTTCTATTGCTATTCAAGGAGATGATTCTCATATCCTGATAATCCATGTAATAGACCGTTTCTTTTAAGTCCTCGTATTCTTCAGGACCGTTGAGCGGTAGCGTAAAATGAGGTCGCCACTGCACAGAAAGGCTACGCTCGCCAGCATCAGCTTCCGCTTGCGTAATAGCTCGGTACTCGTGGTTGCCGGGTGTAGAAAGAGAGGGCAACATACTGTGAATGAAATTGCCAGCATAAAACCATTCTTCCCATTCTTGCTCGCTATGAGCGTTGTTAATAAGGTCGCCTGCGTGAACGATGAAACTAGCATCGGGTGCTGTTTTGAACCCCTGTCGAATAAGGCGTGCCCAAAGCTCTAAGATGTAATTTTGTGCGTCACCAAGATATAAAAAGGAGAATTTCTTGTTTAAATCCCTCGAAGCCGTTCTGAACTGAAACCACTCGCTCCAGCGTTCTCCATCGCCTACGCGATAAGCATAAGTCGTATCTGGAAGTAAGCCTGTGAACTCCACAGAATGGTGGTGCGACAATACAGCCGCGCTTTGGATGGCAGTGGCATCCATCATTTCCGTTTTAGCTTGCAATGTTTTAGCGTTTCTCCAAAACTTTGGTGCCGCTGTTGCCAATGCGATTTCTGCAAAGGCTGTATCAATTTCGGCATTGGTTCGCCAAGTAACATTGACTTGCGAAGTAGGGTCTTGCCCAAAATTAATCACAATTCGATCGGGATAAATGGAAGGTTTGCTCCATGTGGAATCGAATTTAGGAGATTTGTACACCCTGATTTCCTGAGCCTTAGTCGTTACGGCTAAGACCAAGAAGAAAAGCATCGAAAGAAGTTGACTTTGTTTCATTGTTAATTGATTGTAAATTGATTAAAAAACCTAATAAATAGCATACTTTGAGGGCTTAATAGTTATCATAACGAACTTAATAGTTCGAATGTTCTTGTTCAGAGGCATTGTTTAAATTTCGTGCTTGTGCTGAAATTTGGTTGAAACCTAATGGTGGGGAAATGTTTTCATCGAAATCACAAAAAAATCTAGTAACTTTGATGGATAACAAACTGAATCCCTTATGAAATTTAATGATTTTCGGCAAACGCTACGCAATGACTTGATTAATGGGCAACCACAACAAGCCATTGAGCGTTTACTTGAAATTTATGATAAGACAAACGGTGGTGAAGCTCAAGATGAAGTTATTGTGTTAGCTGGCAGGTTAAAACGATTACGCGATAAGGAAATTGCAGGTATTCTGAGTATGGAAGAAGTTGACCGGCAGACAAATGCTATCAAGTATAACCTACTTCAATTAATTGACCAATTACCTGAAGACCCCGCTATTGCCAAGCATTTTGGCTTAGCCATTCCTAAAAAGAACACTACACCCGCACAAAATTCTGCTTCCACTTCCTCAAGATGGTTCATTTTAGGCGGTATTGTATTGACAATTGCCATTTTGTTTTATGTTTTTAACCTACCACGAGAAGTAGAGATAGCTCCAG
>DAITMC010000162.1:0-8050 GCA_036835365.1 Saprospiraceae bacterium | reverse complement strand
GAGCAAAGGGCAAAAAGTAATTCACCGATTGAGGGAAGCATTAAATTCGTACTGGATACAGGCGTAGTTTATATTGATGGTACAGGTGCTGAAAATATGGTGAGTACAGAGGATAAAGATGCAGATACCACCATCACTACCACCATAGCCAATTTAGAAAAAATGCGTAGTGGCGACCTCAACCCTATGATGGCCGTGATGACAGGCAAGGTAAAGATAAAAGGCGATATGGGCTTAGCCATGAAACTGCAATCGCTATTGTGATTTCGGGTTAAGGAACACGCTTATATTACTTAGCAGTGGCACATTGAACAGACACATATATATTATTATCTATTCCTCTACCAATGTAAAAACAAATTGATATGCAACCAACACGCTTATTTGATTTTATTTACTATCAGCAGCAACATTATCCCAACGCCAAAGCCTATGCCAAGAAGTCGGGCAACGATTGGATATACTATAGCACTCAAGAAGTGATTGACCAATCCTTGAAAATGGCAGCCGGCTTATTAGCGCTTGGGCTTCAGGCAGGTGACAAAATAGCGATGGTGAGTTACAAAAATTCTCCAGAGTGGTTTATTACGGACTTAGCCGCTCAGCAGGTTGGATTAATCAATGTGCCGCTCTATCCGACCATTAGTGCGGGAGAATATGAATACATCCTCAATGAAGCCGATGTAAAATACGTTTTTGTGGGACCTGGCGATTTGTATGAAAAAGTGGCTAAAGCCAAAGAAAATTTGCCCTCCTTGAAGGGGATTTATACTTTCGAGCGACAAGAGGGGCAGCCTTTTTGGGAGGATATGTGGACAGCAAAAGGTATTGATGAAGTGAAAGCCATCAGTGCAGCCATTCTACCCGAAGAGTTAGCGACGATTATTTACACTTCAGGCACTACAGGCCATCCTAAGGGGGTGATGCTTACGCATAGCAACATTGTGTATATGACTTACGCTACCGCCGGTATCGCCAATGTTTACACCGGTGAATCTGCACTGAGTTTTTTGCCTTTATGCCATATCTTTGAGCGCGCTGCTTCCTTCATGTACACGTACAAAGGGGTTAGCGTTTACTTCACAGGGACGGATAATTTGGGCGGACCTACGGGCGACTTACAATCAGTGAAACCTTATTTCTTTACGACAGTACCTCGTTTGCTTGAAAAAGTGTATGAAAGTATCTACAATAAAGGATTAGAACTATCGGGGGTGAAGCGCAAGCTCTTCTTTTGGGCATTGAGCTTAACCGATGACTATGAGTACGACAAAAAGTATAGCGGACTGGATGCTTTGAATCGAAAAATCGCAGATAGGTTGATTTTTAGCAAATGGCGTGCGGCGCTAGGCGGGAATATTAGAGGAATCTTAACTGGTGCAGCCCCTTGTCCAGCAAAAATAATGCGCGTTTTTTCAGCCGCTGGTATTGCCGTGAGAGAAGCTTATGGACTAACAGAAACGTCTCCTGGATTGACCGGCAATAGGTTCGAACCAAACAAGGCTTTAATTGGCACTGTTGGTCCAGTTTTTCCAGATGTAAAAATTTATATTGATTCCACGGAAGGCGACTACGCAGAAGGCGAGGGTGAAATTCTGG
Source organism: Saprospiraceae bacterium (assembly GCA_036835365.1). Classification (GTDB taxonomy): domain Bacteria; phylum Bacteroidota; class Bacteroidia; order Chitinophagales; family Saprospiraceae; genus JAAUTG01. The sequence continues at coordinate 6,451 of DAITMC010000162.1, read as the reverse complement.
CAACAGGACCTAATATTATGGTGGGCTATTACAAAAAGCCTGAACAAACAGCGCAAGTATTTAAAGTGATTGATGGTATCAAGTGGTTCAGAACGGGTGATGTAGGTAAAATTGTGAAGAATGAGCATGGTGTTGAGTTTCTAAAAATTACTGACCGCAAAAAGGAATTACTCAAGACTTCGGGGGGCAAATACGTTGCGCCTGCACCTATCGAAAGCCGCTTGAAAGAAGACTTTTTGGTGGAGCAAGCTATGGTGGTAGGCGATAGTAAAAAATTTGTCTCCGTGCTGATTGTTCCAGCTACTCAAGCACTAAAAGATTGGTGCAAGAACAACGATATAGAATGGACTTCACAAGGGGAGATGATTAAGCATCCTAAAGTGTTGCAAAAATATCAGGAAATCATAGATAGCATTAATCCTGAGTTTAGTCACATTGAGCAAGTTAAGAAATTTAGCTTGCTAGATACCATATGGGACGCAACAAAACAAGACCAAACGGAAGCAGAATTAACGCCCACGATGAAGCTGAAACGCAGGGTAATTTTAGATAAATTCAAATCAGAAATTGAAGCTATGTATGTCTAGGGATGGTAGAAATTTGAGTTTTGAATAGCATGAAAATGATTCATCCACTATTCAAAACTCAACCGCTCAGGTTCAAGACTAAGCGTATGTTTGGAAATTTAGTTGGGTAAAATTGTTATATTGAAAATTAAAACGCAATTCACCATGGTGCTTCCTACTTTCCAAACATACGCTAATTCATGCCCAACTGGCTGCTACGCATTTTTAGTTGATTGACGACAAAATCACCTACTTTTTGTCCTTGCTTTACGCCCTCTTCGCAAGCAGGAGCGTAATGGATGCCTCCATATATACGACTAATCGCTGCTTCATCAGAGGCGTGCAAGAAAGAGGTGAACGATCTAATCGGCAGACCATATTCTTGTTCCGTATCGTCATCAAAAGCAAAATTATCACCGAAGATAGAAGTTAAGGCTAAGGCAGCGGCTCTTGAGATGACGCTATGTCCACTTGTATATTCTGGGAAAGGAGGCGTTTGTAGAGCTGGCGACCAATTTGGGTCAATGTAAGTGTTAATCACTGTTTCAGGACGAATCAAGCTGGAGCGGTACTTTTCATCCCAGCAACTAATGAAGGCATCCATTAAAGCAATCGCCGTTTTAGCATAGGCTTCTACGGATTCCATCATATTTGAATTTGCCTTTTCTGCTGCAATTTTAGCAATTCCCATCCAATGACCGCCCGGCGTAATTTTTTTTGTCGCAAACATCACATGCCCTTTGTGGTGCGATACATAAGGGTTACAGTCCCAAAAACTAGCAATTGCCAATTTTTCTGCTTGTGTAGATTCGTCTTTCAAGACAGTATAAACCTCCATCACTTCTTTGTAGAACTGACTGTTTTTGTCCATACTAAATGGTGTAGGTGGTGCTGGAATAAATTGTTGTGCTGAATCCAATACCATAGGACGAATTTTATTCCAATGTGGCTCTATACCGTCCATATAGTCAGGAGGAGTAGGTTTCCAACGTTCGGGGTCATCCGTGATGCTGTATTTTGGAAAAGTTCTTGTTTGTTTGTAATTATCCTGATTTGCCCATGCTAATACCTGCTCACTCACTGTTTTTCCATAAGCCATGGAGCGCTCATACACGGCTTTGGGCATTTTCATGGCTTCGAATTGAGCATATACTTCCTTTTCATACTCCTCGATTTGCTGTTCAGAAAAGATGAGGGCTTTACCTACCGTTAAAAAAGCATGAACGCTAGCTAACGGGAAACAATAAACCTCCCCTTCGATAGGTTGCGGCACTACTTGGAAATCAGTCAATTGCCCAACCAAACTTGCATGGCTATCATAAGCAGGTTGTAAGGCTTCATAAGCTGCTATGTTGGCATAAGCATAAATGCGACTAGCCACTGGTGGAGAAAAAATATCATGCACAATCACATCTGTCAGCTTTTTCATAGCACTATGAATAAACTGAGGATTGGCTGCATCCACCTGATAATTTTCGTTGACTTGTTCCTGACATCCAGTAGCACTAATAAACAATAACACTAACCAGAACAATGATTTTAATTTCATATTATATTTCGATTTTACACAAAAATAATTCTTTTTCATCTAAAATGAATGGCATTAAACAAAAGTTAAATTGGTATGACGATACCATCAAAATCCAGTGAACCTTCCGTCGGCTTGGTTTCGCCGATAGGGCACACGGATAAAATCCAACGGCGAGTCGGTAACAAATAAATTGAGGGTGTAAACATTTCGAGTAGGTTGCCATTGAAAAGTCAAAGTCCAGCAATGCAAATCCCTTGAAAACCCAAAGGAAGGATAGGACAATCCTTTATTGCGAAAATCGTAGCCAAAGTTGCCTACTTGAATAGCCCATTTGGGGGAAAGTTGGATATTTCCACTTACATTGATGCTATTATTGCGCACTACTAAAGTATCGTTACCTGCTTTAGTTCGGGTTAGCACAAAATCAAAATTATGATTAAGCCTAAAGTTGCCCAACCAATCTGCTAGCCCTATATCTTGTTGATTTCTATCCACTTGGCTTCCGCCTCTTGAGGAAGTTTCTTCTGTTTTTCCTTTCAGCACATTTACTATTTCATTGACGCTCAAACCGGTAGAGATAGCAAATGTCGCACCACTAAATCTTAATGGCTTGCCAGTGGATTGCCAATAGAACCGATCTATTTTTGTTCCTTTTTCGTTGAGGTCATAAAAACTCCACAACGCATTAAAATTGAAGGTGCTTAATCCTTTGAAAAATCGAGTGGTACCCCCTACGCTAGGGTCGCTCCACCGCAGCGAATCAGCCGCTAAATTAAAGTTCCCCCCAACGTAAATATTGTCAAACAGCTTTAGCTTTTTTTCTGTGGAATCTTTTTTGGAGAAGTATTTAGCTTCGTATATGTTGCTCAAAGAATAGCTCACCGCAAATTGCTGATTGGACTGTGGTGCACGATACAAACTGGTATTGAAGATGGACGTTTCTCTATCTGTAAATGTCCCATCCAAATTGTCCACGCTATAATTAAAAATGTAGCCTAAGTCTGGATTTTTGTAGTCGGGCGAAAAATTCATAGCGATTGCTGGCTTCACCGTGTGTCGAATACCACGCAACCAACCATTTTTGAAGCGAAGCGTTCTGTAAAGTGTGGTATTCAAACTAATAGACGCTGAATATTCATGAATTTGGCGAAAGCCCCGAATAGTATCTTCTTGCAGTTTACCTTGATTAATTAAACGGTTGTTAATCACGAAATCGAAAGTATCGGCTGGGTTAATTATAGTATCAGCAATCGTCACAATATCATTTTCAAAACTAAAGCTCGAATACTTGAAATTCATGGAGTTGGTATAATTTATGCTCGGCGTGATGCTAAGGTGCTTCAAAAACCGAAACGAAGTATTGACGGTGGTTTGATGGCGTATGCCTGTACTCAAGCCTTTGGAGATATTTTGTGCACTAAAGAACTGCGATAAGGTATCTGCTCCTGTAATGCTTGCCCTTGCCTCACCTTGATAGCGGAAGGCAATTTCTTCATACCATTGCTCCTTTCGGCGTGTACCATCGGGTTTAAGTGGATTTTTATGTTTAAAAGGGTAGATGGTTTGTGTTTGAAAATTCAAATTGGGAAAATTAATGGTCATTGTTCCTGAACGCCGACTTTGTGAGTGGGTCAAAGCGGCAGATAGGGTAAAGGGTTTCCCCGGAAAACTTTGATTGTAGGACATATTAGAAGAAAATTGTCCTTGTAGTACACTTTGAGCATCGTTGAAGTTGGCTGCCTGATAATCGTTGAATTGTATATTGATGCTTCCGCCAATTCGCCTTGTCGGATGCGCTCCTGCCGCTTGGGTAAGATTGCTTTGAAAGGAAAGTGAAGGGTCAAAAGAAACAGTGCCATCAGGCGCTTCATTGCGCTGACGGTAGTAGCCGATGTTTAAACGCCCATTGTAATTGTAGCGCTTATTAAAACTTACTTGCAAACTCGTACCCCAAGTCCCTTTGAGGTAAACATCTGTACTGAGCGTCAAATCAAGATAGTCATTGACAGGAATGTAATATCCAATATTGCGCAGCCCAAAGCCCCATCGTTCGGAATATTCATAGCCTCTGGGGAAAATAAGCCCTTGTGTTTTGTTTTCTGTGGTGGGGAAAAATGCAAATGGCAAAAAGAGTGGTGTGGGAATACCTGCAATTTCGAGATTGGATGGCCCGACAATGACTAATTTTCCGGGAATTACTTTTTGCTTCTTACTGCGAATACCGAAATGTGGATGTTCATGGTCACAAGTAGTAAAAAGTGCGTTTTGGCTGAAAATAATATCTTGTCTGAAAGTGCTATCTGGCGAGACTGTAACATTTGTTCTGATAAATTTTGACTTTTCGCCTAGGACATATAAATTTTGTTGTCGCGTAATGACATCATAAATAATTCCTTTTTGCGTTTTAAAGTTGTACAACATTCGCTTAGCAGTAAAATCTTGGTCGCCGTCTTTAAAATTGGGCTTTTCACTTAGTTTTCCTACACTATCCAAAATGCCTTCGGCTGTTACGATATTGGTTCCCCAGTCAAGTTCTATGAAACCTGCTTGGAGTGTAATCGTTTCATATTTAACTTCGGCAGCCCCATAGAGATAAATTTTTTGGTTGACAATATCATAAATCATGCTATCTCTGGCTTTGTAGTCCACGGAAGCATCCAGTGAATCTTTGGAAAGGCGAATGTCGGAAAACCCAATGATGAGGCTATCTTGAAAAGTAGTGTCTGTAGGCACAATTAAGGTATCGGAAAGGTTAAGACTAAGGCTATCCATAGTAACTTGCGCTAACGAAAAATTCGCTAGTAAGCACAAAACTATTACACTGATTAGTGCTTTAGGTCTGCCGTTAAAGTGATAAAAAAATAAGACCTTCAAGTCGAACATTATAATAAGCGACGAATTAAGCGTTTAAGTTAGTAAATTTACTCCATTAGTTGAATGGAAATAAAGCAACAGAAACGATGATAACATTTTTGCACGCTTGGCTAACGTTTTTTGTATTCTATTTGCCACATCTGGTTATGGCATTTAACCTTTCGTTTGCATCTACCAATTCCCATGCTCGTATGGAAGGCAAAAGTAGCATCTTCCACTCAAATAATTACGAAAACCTGTATAATGGTTTTATCGCAGTGAATGATACTACATCAAAACGCGCTGCCTATCGCATTCGCACCGTAGTGATTGATCCTGGTCATGGGGGCAAAGACCCTGGTTGTATTGGTGCGTATAACCAAGAAAAACATATTGTACTGGCTATTTCAAAACGCCTAAAAACCTTATTTCAAGAAAAATATCCCCACATCAAAGTCATTTTAACCAGAGAGGAAGATGTGTTTATACCACTCCATGAACGCGCTGCGATTGCCAATCGAAATAATGCTGATCTTTTTATCTCTGTTCATTGTAACGCCATTTCCAAATACTTTGCCACTCAAGGCTCTGAAACTTATGTGCTTGGCTTGCATCGCGCTGACGAAAACCTAGCAGTAGCTAAGCGAGAGAACGCATCTATTTTTTTTGAAGAAAACTACGAAAAAACCTATGATGGCTTTGACCCCAACTCGGATGAAGGGCACATCCTGCTTTCGATGTACCAAAATGCATTTTTGGAACAAAGTATTTTATTTGCCGCTCAAGTAGAACGGCGCTTTGAAGAAGTAGGCAGAAAAAGTAGAGGCGTAAAACAAGCGGGTTTCCTCGTGTTGCGCGAAACTACCATGCCTAGTGTCCTGCTAGAAGCAGGCTTTTTAACCAACAGAACAGAAGAGGCTTTCCTTGCTTCACCAGAAGGGCAAGAAGTGATGACACTTGCCATTTTCAATGCTTTCAAAGACTACAAAGATTTTTTAGAAGAAGGAATCTTACCTAAAATAACGCCAAAACCTAGTGTCGAGGAAACAGAAGAAGTAGTCGCCTCGAAAACAGAGCATAACTTGCCGTTGCCTACTTACAATGTTCCTGAACCACCAGTGGAAACAACAACAAAGACAATTTATTATGACCCATCGAAGCCAGTGAAGGCGAATGAATTAGATGCTGGTGCTTCAACAGTGTGGGCAGCAAAAATAGAGCCGTTTGAAGTAGCTGTTCCTGTTGATAAGAAGCAAAAAACAGGGTTAGAAACAACACCAAAGCCAGTTTATACAACTCACCACCAAGAGTCATCCAACCTAGACGCATACGTTCAATTCAGGGTGCAACTTGCCGCTGCTAAACAACCTTTGAACATGAAAGAGGAAAAATGGAAAAACTTACCTTATATCGTTGATACGGTTTGGGAAGATGGAATGCACAAGTACCAAATCAGAAATATTACCAACTTTAATGAAGCCGAACACATTAGAGTAGATTT
>DAITMC010000161.1:0-8080 GCA_036835365.1 Saprospiraceae bacterium | reverse complement strand
TCTTTTTCGTCTTGCGCTTCTAATTTAAGTACAATATGTTTGCCAATACGCACGTCTTCCACGTTGTGTATGTCAATGTTTTTTAGATTATTTGCCACTGTTTTTCCTTGAGGGTCAAGTAGTTCTGCGTGTGGCATAATGTTGATTTCTGCAATATACTTCATTTGTTGTTTATGCTATGCTTAGTGAAAAGTGAGATTGCTACATAAAGCACAATAGTCAATGAAAAACCAATTGGGCTAAAAAATATGCACAATATTAAAGATAGTAACGCAAATATAATTTTTATACCATTTTCTTTCCATGTTAATCTACTAAATTTCAAGCTAAATAATGGAATTTCTGAAACGAGCAAAGCACAAACTAAACCTACAATGGTTATTAAGAACAAAGGATGTTCTAAAAATAAACGCATTTCATGGGTACTATTGCTATGTGATAGATACAAACCGAAGATGAATATGGTAGATGCAGGCGTAGGTAAGCCAAGAAAATGATGAGTTTGTCGTTCATCAATATTAAATTTGGCTAAACGCAATGCCGAGCATACAGGAATAAGCAATGCAACATAAGCCATATTTCCTTGTGAGAGTAACAGATGAAATACTAAAAAGCCAGGAAAGACCCCAAAACTTATTAAATCGGATAGGGAATCCAATTCTTTTCCTATTTTTGATGTTACATGGAGCATCCTTGCAACTAAACCGTCCAATAGGTCAGCTAGTAAACTAACGGCAACACACCACATTACATTTTTGTTATTCTCCTGAAAAAGAAAAATAATAGCTAGGCATCCTGAAAATAGGTTAACCAACGTTATTATGTTCGGAAGGTGTCTAGTCATCAGAAATGAGATTTTTTATCACTTGAATATCTATTTTAATTTTTGCATAGGTATCAATAATTAATCGCTGTACCAAAAGAACATATTATGAAGAAAAAAAACTTATCTTTTTTAGTATTAATGCTGCTCGGCATCCAATTACTGGCACAGCCAGCGTATGATAATTGCCAAACTGCTTTTTTGCTCAATGACATTGCAGATTATTGCTCTAATGTAGGAGAATTTACGAATGTCAACGCTACTGATTCTGATATTCCGCTGCCTCGTTGCTTTCCTAACACCAATGAGCGCGATTCTGATGTATGGTTCACATTTGTGGCGCAAGCCAATAGCGTCAGAATTTCTGTAACAGGTAATACGAACATCAATGCAGGTGGTAGCCTACGCAATCCTCAATTTACCCTTTACAGTGGTGTTTGTAGTAATTTAATAGAAGAAATCTGCTCCAACGATCCGCGTGGGAATAATGCTGTTTCTTCCATTCGCGCCGATTTGACAATTGGTCAGACTTACTATATCCGCGTAGATGGCGAAAATGCAAGGCAGGGTAGTTTCCAATTGTGTGTCAATAATTTCAATCAAATATCACCACCAACTAGCGATTGTAGCGACGCCGTTCTATTGTGCGATAAAAGCTCTTTGAGCATTCCTTTTGTAAGTGGGAGAGGACGAAGGGAGGAAATTAGAAGCTCGCCTACGGCTTGTTCAAGACCAAGTTGTTCTTATGAGGAAGATAACTCGGTGTGGTACAAGTGGATATGCGATGAGTCGGGAACACTCACTTTTGATATCACACCCGATAATCCTACGGATGATATTGATTTTGTGCTTTATGAATTGACGAATGGCATCAATGATTGCAATGGGAAAACAGAGTTGCGCTGTATGTACTCAGGAGCAAATACTGGTCTACCATTTAATTCATGGCGTGCTTGTACTGGCAACACAGGACTACGGGCAGGAGAATCAGACAATAGAGAATTTTGTGGCTGCGACAACAATGACAATAATTTTTTACGACCAGCCGATATGGTAGCAGGGCGTGCTTATGCACTTGTTGTGATGAATTTTAGTGGCTCTGGTGCTGGATTTAGCATTGAATTTGGAGGGACGGGGACTTTTCGAGGACCAACTGCCGATTTTGCTATTGATGCGAGTGTTTTAATTGACGAATCGGACAGGACTATTTGTGTGAATGAAGTAATCGAAATTACAGATAGTTCCTTCACCGAACTTGGTCGCATTGTGAACTGGCAATGGGCTTTTGGGTTAGATGCTGAGCCTAGAAATCTTCCAGGGCAAGGTCCTCACCGTTTGAGTTACAGTACACCAGGCGAAAAATCAGTCGCTTTAACAATTGAAATAGATGCAGGTTGCCAAGTTACAGAAATTGCTAGAATCAATGTATTACCCAATCCAGAGGGTACTTTCGAACTTGATTTGCCCGACTGTGGCGGTGGCACAAATGGAAGTATTGCTATCACGCCATCAGGTGGGGTAGTGCCGTATTCCTTTAGTTGGCAAGGTAGCGATTTTGTGTCAGGACAAAACGAGTTAACTAACTTAAATCGAGGAACTTACAATGTTGTCATTCGAGATGCAGAAAATTGTAAGACAACCCTAACTGTCGAATTGCCAGAGGATAGTATCCAACTCAACGAAAGCATTTTGCCGGCTATCGAGCCCTCTTGCTTTGGCTTCTCGGATGGACAATTGGTGATAGCACCTATTCGGGGTACTGCGCCCTATGAATTTAATTTCGGTCAAGGGTTTAGCACACAGAATACATTCAGTAATATTCCAGCAGGTCAATACACGGTTCAAGTAAGAGATGCTAATGGCTGTGATTCAGAGTTTTCTATTGAAATAGGTCAACCCGATTCTTTACAGTTATCTCTACAAGGGCAAAATATTAGTTGCAATGGGTTGATAGATGGCAGTATTCAGGCGGAAGTTAATGGTGGTGTTGGAGGATACCTGTTCAGTTGGGATAACGGTCAGAATACAGCGCAAATCAATAATTTAGCTGCTGGCAATTACACCCTAGTTTTACAAGATGCAAATGGTTGCGAGCGAAGCGAGCAGATAACCATAATTGAACCAGCACCGATTGATCTAGCAATTGTCAGTGTGGCGGATGCTATATGTCCAGGCGAAGCCACCGGAGTAATTGTCGTGCAGGCGGATGGCGGCACCACTCCGTATGAATTTAGTGCCGATGGCACTAACTTTATTCAAAGTAATGAATTAGGTGGTTTGCGCGCCAACACTTACGAAGTGGTAGTGCGAGATGGCAGAGGCTGCTTGAATAGGTTGACTGCTAATGTAGGCGAACCGTTGCCCTTTTTTGTGGATGCTGGTGAAGACCAAACAATAAACTTAGGTTATTCTGCTGATTTGCAAGCTTTTGTTGTACCCATAGGAACAGAAGCTACCTTGAATTGGTCAGAAACTACTAGCTTGAGTTGTGCTAATTGTCCTAATCCTGAAGCTACGCCCTTTGTAACTACCACTTATGTCGTTACGGCTATTAATGCAGTGGGTTGTGCAGCGATTGATTCTGTAACCGTATTTGTCAATAAGGATAGAACGCTTTACATTCCTAACGTTTTTTCGCCTAATTCGGATGGCAATAATGATCAATTTACCTTATTTGGTGGACGCTCAGCCTCAAGGATTCAGTTGTTGCGCATTTTTTCTCGATGGGGAGAATTACTGTTTGAAACTACTGATATTGACCTTAGTAATCCGTTGCTAGGTTGGGATGGTACACATAAAGGTCGCGACTTGAACCCAGGTGTGTATGTATATTATGCCGAAGTGATGTTCTTAGACCAAGAGGTAGTCAAATATGAAGGGGATTTGACTTTGACAAAGTGACATTATTTTTAGAGTATTTCAAGAATGGAATTATATTCAGATGAAGAATTTCTGGGAAGTAAGTGGGCAAAAATTATTTATATGTTTTATGCAATTTGCTGCTAATATGATGCTTATACTTATAAGCGGTCAAATAAAAAACATTGAAACTTGTCCACTTCTTCATAACTTAAAACAACAACATGGATACCTTATTAAGGGAAACGATTTGGCGACAATTTGGTGCTAGCATTGATATGCTTGATAATGCCATAGCACTTTGCCCCAATAGCTTTTGGGATACAGAAAAGAAATTTTGGTACAATGCTTACCATTGCCTTTTTTTCTTAGATTACTATTTGACCCTCACCCCTAAAAGCTTTCTGCCACCTAGTCCATTTTCACTTTCAGAATTTGAAGACCGAATGCCGGAAAGAACTTACACCAAAGAAGAGCTTCGCAACTATTTACAATTTTGTAGAAAAAAATGCCACGATTTGATTGCTGATTTAACTAAAGTGCTAGCCAACAGCTATTGGGTGAATGAATCGGAAACAATGCGCTACAGTGTGGTAGAGATTTTATTGTACAATATGCGACATGTGCAGCATCATGCAGCCCAGCTTAATTTATTGTTGCGACAGGAAATAGACGACGCTCCAGAATGGATTTACGAAGCAGCAGATACGCTTTGATACAGGTTAGCTTTGGAGGCATATTGGGGCTAAGATAGAGTTGTTTGTCTATTCCTCATGGAGTAAACAAACAACTCAACTGTTTTATTTGATGTTACTTTTTCTTATCATCCACTTCTTCAAACTCTACATCTGTTACGTCATCTGCGCCCGATGTATTGCTATTGGAAGCATTATCTCTATTGTCAGTAGTAGCACCATCAGCTTGTGCTTGGTACATTTCTTGACTTGCAGCTTGCCAAGCATTGTTCAATTGAGCAGTAGCAGCTTCTATTTTGGATAAATCTTCTGATTTGTGTGCTTCTTTTAACTCACTTAAAGCACTTTCAATATTCGCTTTGTTGCTTGTTGATACTTTATCGCCAAATTCTTTTAATTGCTTTTCTGTTTGGAAAATCAAACTATCGGCAGCATTTAATTTTTCGATACGCTCTTTAGTTGCTTTATCGGCATCTGCATTGGCAGCGGCTTCGGCTTTCATTTTAGCAATTTCATCTTTAGAAAGCCCTGTGGAGGCTTCAATTCTGATATTTTGCTCTTTACCTGTTCCTTTATCTTTTGCTGAAACGCTCAAAATACCATTAGCGTCCATATCAAAAGAAACTTCAACTTGCGGTACACCTCTTGGTGCTGGCGGGATGCCATCCAAAATAAATCTACCTACCGAGCGGTTATCTCTTGCCATTGGTCGTTCGCCTTGTAGAATATGAATTTCCACAGAAGGCTGATTGTCAGAAGCGGTGGAATAAACCTTAGACTTCTTGGTGGGAATAGTGGAGTTGGATTCAATCACTACATCATAAACCCCACCCATTGTTTCGATACCCAAAGAAAGTGGCGTTACGTCTAACAATAAGACATCTTGAACATCACCGCTCAATACCCCTCCTTGAATAGCAGCACCTACGGCAACCACCTCATCTGGATTGACCCCTTTATTAGGTTTCTTGCCAAAGAAATTTTCTACTGCTTGCTGAATAGCAGGAATACGAGTAGAGCCACCAACCAAAATCACTTCATCAATATCATTTTTACTCAACCCTGCATCTTGTAGGGCTTTTGCACAAGGCTCTAGGGTTCTCTGTACCAAATTATCCGCTAATTGTTCAAACTTAGCACGGCTGATTTTTAGTACCAAGTGCTTAGGTACGCCATCTACAGCAGTAATGTAAGGCAAATTCACTTCTGTCTCTGTGGAAGAAGATAGCTCAATTTTGGCTTTTTCAGCAGCATCCTTCAAGCGTTGCAACGCCATAGGGTCTTTGCGCAAATCAATACGGTCTTGCTTAGTAAATTCTTCTGCCAAGTAATCTATCAATACGCGGTCGAAATCATCACCACCTAAATGGGTATCGCCATTGGTGGACTTTACTTCAAACACACCTTCCCCCAAATCCAAAATAGAAATATCAAAGGTGCCACCACCTAAATCATAGACGGCAATGGTCATATCTTTGTTGCGCTTATCCAAGCCATAAGCTAATGCAGCCGCAGTAGGTTCATTGATGATACGACGAATATTCAAACCTGCAATTTCGCCTGCTTCTTTAGTAGCTTGACGTTGAGAGTCATTGAAATAAGCAGGTACTGTAACTACGGCTTCCTTCACTTCCTGTCCTAAAAAATCCTCTGCTACTTTTTTCATTTTCTGCAAAATCATAGCAGAAATCTCTTGAGGCGTGTAAGTTCTATCTTCAATGTTAACCCGTACGGTATCGTTATCACCTCTTACTACAGGGTAAGGTACGTTCTGTACTTCTTTGCTCGATTCGCTATGGCGCTGCCCCATGAATCGCTTGATGGAGGCAATCGTTCTAGTAGGATTGGTAATCGCTTGTCGCTTGGCAGGGTCGCCAATTTTTCGCTCTCCATTATCCATGAAAGCCACAATCGAGGGAGTGGTTCTTCGCCCTTCATCATTTGGGATTACTACCGGCTCATTCCCTTCCATTACAGCTACACATGAGTTGGTTGTTCCTAAATCAATTCCAATAATTTTACTCATTGTTGCTTATTTTATTTTATGTTGAAAATTATAATGCTGAAGTTTTATTATCTTTTTAATGCTATTTCATTTATAACAATCAGTGTGCCAAACTAAGAGATAAAAAAACAACTGACATTTTGGGAAGTTAAGACAGTGCTGTTTAGAAAAAATGACATACATCAGAAAAAAAATGACAAAATGACATTTTTTTATGGTTTTTTAATTCGGCGGATGGTAAAACTAATTATCTTATCTTGGAGCAAAAATAGAATAGAAGCACTTCGTTGGAGAACTATTGCTTTGTGGATGCTTTTCTTCGTAGATACAAACGACTTGTAGCTTCAAATGATTTTGGCTTAGCAACAAAGAATACAGGAATGAATAAGCCAATTACGAAAAAAGAAAAAAGTAAACCGCCAATGGTGCCTACTGCCAAAGAAAACCAAAAAACTTCGTTTTGACCATACATTAAAAACGGTATTAAGCCAAGAATAGTCGAAATAATAGTCAGAAAGATAGGAATAGCTTTTTGATAAAAAGCCTTGATATAAAGGGCTAAAGAATTGCTGTGCGGTCTCCTTTTTTTATAATGATTAAAATCGTTAATAATTAAAATTAAACTATTCACCACAATTCCGCTTAATAAAATAAATGAAGTGTAGCCGCCTTGATCGAAGGGAAAGTCAAACCAGTAAAAAGTCAAAAAAATTCCGATAAATGAAATAGGAATCAATACTAGAACGGAAAACGCCTGTTTGAAAGATTCAAACATAATGGCACTAATCATAAATATCAGGACGATAACTAAGCCAAGAAGGGTGTATTGCTTTTTGTCCTCCTTTCCCCAGTTCCAAGTATTTTGTTCAAGTGCATAACCCAAAGGCATTTCTTTTCGCATTTGTCCTATGATTTCATCTAAATATTTTTGCCCAAATCTGGCAGAGCCTGTATATTGAAACTCTACCATTCTTATGTATGCTTGATTCTCTTTGTGAATACTTGATCTTACTTTTTGCTTGGTTAATTGTGCTATAGTTGGAAAAGCAAATTTTAAGCGATCTAAAATTTGGGTTTTATGATTTAAAAGCCATAGGTTATTATCTGCTGTTTGGTCATTGATTAATCGGACTGCCTGTTGGTTTGGCAAATAAAAGTTAGGATAGGTCAACTGATTAAAATTTTGCAATACCCCAAATAACTGTGCTTTGTTGATTCCTTTTGTTGCCATTGCAGTAGGAAAAACGGATAATTCATATTCGTAAATATCTTTTTCCCACCAGTTGATATTGGCTTCAATATTGACTTCTTGGATTCTTGGATGTGCTAATAATTTTTCAGCCAGCCGTTCCGCTTGTGTTTCGAGCTGATTCTTGTTGTACCCAGACATCATTACGCGAAAGCTAGGTGGTGAAGCACCAGAATCGTTGCTAAATCCCTTCCCCACACCGTAGATATTCCATTTGATACCACCTAAATTTAGGCTATACGCCGTAAGTCTGCTTTTTAATTGATGCGGAAATGCCAAATCGTATCCTTTGTTGAAGTAGATTTCCAAAGAACCATTTTGACCGCTATATATCTGCGAAGTAAATTGTTTGATTTCCGTTTCGTAATTGCCTAAGTAATTTTCCACTTGTTGGAAAACGGTGTTTAATTGTGCTACCGTTGAACCTGTTGGCATACTGGCTCGCACAT
>DAITMC010000160.1:0-8113 GCA_036835365.1 Saprospiraceae bacterium | reverse complement strand
GTCAATTTGATGATTGACATCGAATGTCCAAAAGATACGATGGTCTTTAGTGGAGCAGATATGTGTGCTGTGGTAGTAAATGATATTGGTTTAGTTTCTATTTCCAATGTTGGGGCTTTAGCCACCATGAGTTACACCTTAGCAGGTGTGACAATGGCTGATTCTACCGCTGCTAGATTAATTGATGCTTCAGGCTTGATATTCAATAAAGATACAACAGTAGTAACTTATACTATTCGCGATACGATTGGCATGACTGAGGCTTGCTCTTTCAACGTAATTGTCAAGGATACAATACCGCCAGTGATTCAATGCCCTGCTAGGCTTCTTGTAAATATTCCAGATGGTCAAAATAGCATTAATGTTACTGGAACACAGTTGGTATCCATTATGGATAATTGTGATAGTATGTTGAATGTAAGCTACCGTATCACTGGTGCAACCACAAGAGACAGTACAGGAATGGGCATTATCAATGCTGATGGTTCATTTAATCGAGGCATATCAACGGTAACTTATCAAGTTTCAGATGAAAGTGGCAATATAGCTACTTGTTCCTTTGAGGTAGAACTTAGACGACTGGATACATTGACCATTCAATGCCCAGCAGATACCATTGTGTTTAAGCAATCGAATATTTGCCAAACAACAGTAGGCAATCTTGATGTGCGCGCGATTCCATTCAACCAAGTGAAGACCATAGGTTATCAGCTTTCAGGTGCAACTACGTTTATGTCGAGAATGGATACGATTACGCAAGCCAGTGGTCAGGCATTTAATGTAGGAGAAACCAATTTAACTTATACTGTTATCAGTCTAACTGATGACACGCTTCGTTGTGTTACTAAAGTAACAGTAAGAGATACACTAGGCGTTAAGTTTTTGAACTGTCCGAAAGATACTACAATTTTTGCAACAGCAGAACAATGTAGTTTCCAAGTAAACTGGATGCCGCCTACTTTAAGTGATACTTGCAGCATGCCAATGGTGACTGCATCACGTATGCCAATGGATACCTTCATGTTAGGGACAACTCGTGTAATTTACACGGTAATGAATCAGCTAGGCTTTAGCGATACTTGTAGTTTTAATATCACTATTAGAGATACTATACCACCTACTTTTACCAATTGCCCATCGGATGTGGTATTGAATGCTACTGATAACTGTGCGGCAGTGCATACGTGGACAGTTCCTCAAGCTACAGATAACTGCCGATTAGATAGTGTAGTGAGTAACTTCATGCCCGGTTTTGCATTTCCAGTAGGCATTACGGAGGTGATTTATAGAGCTTTTGATGCCAGCGGAAATGCTCGGAACTGTACGTTCAAAGTAACGGTCTTGGACAGTCTGCCATTGGCATTCGTTAACTGTCCGGCAAATATTACTTTAGAAGCTGATAATAACTGCGAAGCAACTGCGACATGGACACCACCAACAATACAAGGTACTTGTACTGATGCTCAAGTGACCAGCAATTTCATGCCTGGTGCAACTTTCCCACTTGGTACAACAACAGTAATTTACATTGCACAAGATAGTACAGGCAGAGCAGACACTTGTTCATTCGAGGTAGTCGTAGTGGATAGAACTCCGCCTACATTGATTTGTCCTGAAAATTTGGTGATTGGAACACAAACAGAAAATTGTGATGCGCCCATTACTTGGAATCCACCTGTTGTAATAGATAATTGTGATATAGACACTATATTTAGTAACTTCCGACCTGGTGATAATTTTTCTACGGGAACAACTGAAGTCATCTACACTGCCATTGACAAATCGGGTAATGTTGGAACTTGTACCTTCACTGTTACCATAGAGCAGCAAGAAACGACGGTGATGAATTGTCCTATGGACATTACTTTAAATGCTGATGAAGGGGCTTGTGGTCGAAGAGTTAACTGGACTCCACCTGCTTTTGAGAATCCATGTTCAGAGTTTACGGTGGAAAGTAACTTTACGCCAGGCGATTTCTTTCCAGTCGGAATAACGGAAGTCATATACAGAGTAACGGATAAAAGAGGAAATGTAACCATTTGCCGCTTCAATATCAATATTTTAGATACCCAACGACCAACATTTACCAACTGCCCAACTAGCGTGGTACTTTCTGCTACTAACGGTTGTACGGCAGTGCATACGTGGAGAAGCCCAACAGCAAGAGACAACTGTGAAGTTACTCGCGTGGATAGTACACATACTTCTGGAATGGCTTTCCCTGTTGGTGAAACTGTCGTTCGATATACCGCAACAGATGCCTCTGGGAATATGCAAATATGCGAATTTACCATTAGAGTAAATGACAGTGCACCGCCAGTGTTTACGAACTGTCCTGATACAGTAAAAGTGAGGATAGATGGAACATTAATTAGCGACCCTAGTAATGCACTGACTGCTGCTCCAGTATCTAATGAGTGCTCTAGCATAAGATTGTCATTCAATGCGCCGACTGCAGAAGATGCTTGCGGTGAGGTAAGTGTTGTGAAAACAGATGGTACAGGCTTGAACAGTGGAAGCACTTTTCCAGTAGGAACAACTACTTTGGTTTATACAGCAGTGGATATTTCAGGCAATAGAAGCACTTGCGAATTAGTAATTCAAGTAATGGATTTACCTACAATTGATATTACGGTAGATAATGCTCAACCTTGTGAAAATACACAGATTACCTTGACGGCTTCAGCCGTTGATGTTCCTAATGCACAGTATCGTTGGATAGGTGCAGGTATTCAGGAAAATGGTAGAGTGATTAGCGTGAATAGTTCGGATATTAGATCGCCAGGTATTATTTCTGTTGCTGTAAATCAACCAAATGGTTGTGTGTTAGTAGGAGAAGTAACGATCAATGCTCAACAGAATCCTCGACCTACCATTATCCATAACGACCTACTTTGTGTAAAATCTGACGCAACATTAATGTTAAGAGGAGAAGATTTAGCCAACAACAATATTGTTACTTGGACTTGGTCTGGACCAAATGGCTTTAGCTCGAATCAGCAAGAAGTAGTTATTAACAACATCACTTCTGCTAACTCTGGTTTATACAGATTGACGGCAATTTCGGCGGCAGGTTGCGAAGGACGTACTTTAGACACTATTCTTATTACCCCTGCATTGGAAAGACCTACGGTGAGTGTTACTACAGACGATAATGTATTCTGTGAAGGAGACGAAATTCGATTGATAGGTCAACCTTTTCAGGATAGAGCAGTGAGTTACCGCTGGGTTGTTGTGCCAGATACAGGCGATGTGAATTTAAGAATTGACAGCACCAATACCAATGTAGCTACTGCGATATTGACTAAAGAAGGAACTTACAACTTTTTGTATTGGGTAGCAGAAAACGGTTGTACGTCCGATACAATTACAACTACAATAAATGTAGGAAAAATACCAAGAGTGGATGCTGCATTTATTGGAGAACTAGATTGTGCAAGTCCGGATTCAGTGATTCAGTTCTTTGAGCTAGGAGGTGATGCTAATCGCTGGGCTTGGACGGGACCTAACAATTTTACAGATAGCACTCAGAATCCGATATTGATGAATGTCAATTCCGCTTCTAGTGGTACTTATACCGTGGTGGGCGAATTAGAAGGATGTACTGCAAGCGCACAAATTGAACTAAATTTTAGCGGTTCAGTGCCAACACCTGCTATACAGCCTATTACTACGGCTTGTTCTAAGGATACAATTTCACTAACGATACTAGGGAATTATGACGAAGGCGTTTTATTTACCTGGCAGATACCATCAATTTCGGATGAGCCTATTACAACAATGGACAGCATCTTAAACATTGTACCTAATCGAGTGGATACCATTATGGTTTCTGTTTTTGCCAGCAAAGATGGCTGTATATCAGCATCAGATAGCATTAGCTTTACTACACTTGCAAGCCCAGTAGTAGATTTATCAACCGTGGTTACAGAATATGCTTGTATTGCACAAGATAGTCTCATTCAGTTGAATGAAACAGGGGGTAATGGGGTAAAATGGGATTGGACGGGTCCAGATGCTATAACTAGTGGCTTTCCATCATTGAGTTTTGTTGTAAATGCACAAAATGCAGAACGTAAGTCAGGACGCTACTTCGTTACCGTACTTGGAAATAACGGTTGTGAAACAACTGATTTTGTTGATATTGATTTCTTCAAAGGGTTGACCGATATTTCCATTACTGGAGCGAATCGCTACTGTGTTGGGGAAACCATTACGTTAACAGCAAACGGTGAAGTCATAGATAGTATTGAGTATTCATGGAATGGTCCTAACCAGTTCAAAACAGGTGGTCAAACGATTGTCTTGGAAGCACAGCCATTACAAACAGGTATTTATACCGTTATAGCTTCGGCAGGAGGCTGTAATTCAAAGGCAGCTACCATTGAAATCTCAGTTGTAGCTAGTCCTATCGTTGAGCTAGACCAGTACCAACTGATTATCAATGAAGCAGATACTTTAGATGTATTAGCCAATGATAACTTGATACCAGGTGTACCAATTACTTTTGGCTTGACTAAGGCACCTTTCTTGGGTACTGCGGAAATTAATTCGACGGGCGACTTGATTTATATTTCGGATAAAATTGGAATTGATAACTTAAATTACGAAGTCTGCTATCAAGGTTGCCTTGATCCAAATCGTCGCCTATGCGAAGAAGGGGTAGCTACTATTCAAGTAAAGTATCCAGATGAACTTTGTATAATTACCAATGTGGTTACACCAAACGACGATGGTAAAAACGACTTCTTGATTATCACTTGTGTAGAGGGAGAAACGTATCCTAATAATGAACTAATTATTCTCAGCCAATGGGGCGATGAGGTTTTTAGAGCAAGTCCTTACAACAATGACTGGAACGGAACTTATAATGGCTCAAAGTTACCAGATGGAACTTACTTTTACCTCTTTAAGTCGTCGCCGACTGCGGACGCTCAAAAAGGATTTATCACATTATATCGCTAATTAAAATTTCTTAAAGTACGCTTAGGCTAGAATGAGCCTAAGCGTACCAAAAATATATAACATGAAAAAAATAATTTACCCACTTCTCCTTTGCCTTTTCGCTTTGAGTGCCTCTGCTCAGCAGGAACCTCATTTTACTCATTTTATGTACACGCAGCAAACTATAAATCCTGCTTATGTAGGCAGTAGAGAAGTACCCTCTTTTCTTGTGCTTTATCGCAATCAGTGGTTGGACATTCAAGGTGCTCCACGAAACATGATGGTGAGTTTTTCTTCCCCATTTTTAGGAGATAAAGTAGGTTTTGGTATCACAGCTATTCGGCAACAAATTGGTATTTTTGATAACTGGCATGGTAGTCTAGCTTACTCCTACAAATTACAGATTACGGAGAATCTCAACCTTCGTATTGGTATGCATGGAGCAGGTTATTACAGCACATTTAACTTTGCTAATGAGAATACCGTTTTCTTTGATAGTGACGATCCCTCTATTCCTACTGAAAATACAACGCTCCTAAAAGGTAACTTTGGGGCAGGTCTTTACGTCTATAATAAGTCGTTTTATTTTGGCTTGTCGTCGCCTTACTTTTTGTCAAATCAAATAGGATTTAATGATCAAGCAAGCACGACAGCTGTTACTCAAGCGCATTATTATGCTATGGCAGGTACTATTTTCCCCGTGAATGATAAGATAAAGTTGCGTCCAGCTATTTTAGGAAAATATGTGCAAGGTGCACCATTTCAGGCAGAGGTGAATATGTCAGCTATTTTTAGCAATAAAATTTCAGCAGGTGTATCTTACCGAAGCGGTGGTTCTGGAACTGGGGAATCGGTTGATTTCTTATTATTTTTTCAGCTAACTCGAAGAGCAGGCTTTGGAATGGCTTATGATTTTACTTTGTCCGATATACGCCCTTACAATAATGGAACATTTGAAGTGATGCTCCGCTTTGACACTAAAGGGATGAGGGATGATTTGGAGAATCCAAGATTTTTATATTAGCCCATGAAAAATAAGTAGTCCCATGAATATATTCAAAAACAATTTAAAACGCTACTCCCACATGAAATTATTAAAATCAATAGCTTACTTGGTACTAATATGCTTAGCGATTAATGCCAACGCACAGTTAGACTTGTCAAAGTCTGAGGTTCAAATCAAAAATGAATCGGAGATCAATACAGAAGAATTAGAATTCAGTCCCGTATTTTATGAGAATGGGCTTGTTTTTATTACTACTCAATATGAACAAGGAAAGTATGGTATTATTGATGCCAATACAGGAACGAATATTATGTCTATTTATAGTGCTACGAGAAATGAGGAAGGGGCATTGAGCAATCCTCAACCTTTTGCTAAAGAGTTGCTTTCCACCATGCACGAAGGCTCTGTCAGTTTTAATAGTACAGGGGAGGTACTCTATTTCACTCGAAACTCTAGTAAAGAGACAACTGTTTCTTCAGGCAATTACAGAAAACAGCTTAATATCTATTCTGCTCAAAACAATGGCGGTAAATGGGAAAATGTTACAGAAATGCCTTTCAATGAATTAGGGTACAATACCATTCACCCCTCTATTGCACCAGATATGGATGAATTGTACTTTTCTTCTAATCGTCCGGGTGGATACGGTGGATATGATTTATATGTAGTCAAAAAAATTGGAGGTGAATGGAGTTCTCCTATTAATTTAGGACCTCAAGTAAACACCCCTAATAATGAAGTATTTCCCTATATTCACGCTGATGGTACACTCTACTTTACTTCTGATGGACATGGGGGAAAAGGAGGAACGGATATTTTCTTGACTACCAAAGAAAGAGAAGTTTGGAAAAAGCCAGGTAACCTAGGTGAACCCTTCAATTCTGCTAATGATGATTTAGGTTTTGTCATAGATTTGGATAAAAAAAATGGTTACTTTTCTTCTAACCGTTCTGGCGGAAAGGGAAAAGACGATATTTATAGTTTTTCTATACAACCAAGTAAAGATGCAGGTAAGGATGAGTTATTGGTTAACGTTATTGATGCGTCTAATAGCCAAAGCATAGAAGGTGCAAAAGTTACCTACATCAATTTGTCTGAAGTAACTATTGATTCTGAAGATATTACAATAAATGAGGCCAGCGAAGGTGTTATCACGCTTCAAGTAAAACCTTCGGCGAGTGACACAGAATTTACAACAGATGATGAAGGCAAAACGATTCTAAATCTAGCCAAGGACGAATATGTACTTAGAATAAGCAAAGAGGGGTATTTGCCTTATCAAATTAAAATCAAAGTGCCAAATGCTAACAAAGGTGCTTTATTAGTCCCTTTAAATAAAGCACTGGATTGTATCCCATTTACAGGGGTTGTTACTTCTGGAAATAAACGACCACAAGCAGGTATTACTGTGGTGATAAGAGACGTAGTTACTAAGCAGGAAATAAGTGTAGTTACTGACAACAATGGAAAATATGAATCCTGCCTTAAATGTGGCAAACAATACGATGTATTTGCATTGAAAGGAAATAGAAGTTCTAGTTCTATTAATATTTCTACTGACGGACAGCCTTGTAGTGGTGAATTGGCATTAAGTAGAGACATCAATATATCATCTGGTATTGTTGGTTATGGTAAAAATACAGATGGTAGTGATGTAGGGAGCGCACCAATTACAGAGGGTACGACCATATTATTGCCTAATATTTACTTCAATTTTAATGATTACTCCTTACGTCCAGATGCAAAATCGGATTTAGACTTAGTGGCAAAAATGTTGAAAGTATATACAGAAATGGTCATTGAGGTAGGCTCACATACAGACGCTAGGGGAGGAGACGACTACAATAAGAAACTTTCAGAACGACGTTCTCAAAGTGCAGTTGAATATTTAATATCATTAGGCATTTCGCAAGAGCGCTTGACGGCTGTAGGATACGGCGAAACTAGACCTAGAAATAGATGTGTAAATGGCGTGAAATGTAGCGACCAGTTGCATCAAGAAAATAGAAGAACAGAGGTAAGGGTATTAAAGATAGGTAAGTTGCCAGCAGAAGAAGATGCAGATTATACTCCCGTAGAGCAACTATCTGAATATGTTGAAGATACAGGAAATTCGACACCACCAAGTTATCAAGCCCCAAATGATGAGTTTTATAATGAAAC
>DAITMC010000159.1:0-8137 GCA_036835365.1 Saprospiraceae bacterium | reverse complement strand
AATAAACGATCGAGTTGCCTTTTCATAATTTCCAGTAAGGGGCTAGTTGAGAAAACAGCGCTTGCAAATCCATATCAAAACCTTCCCAAACTTTCCAGCCACTGGTGGTTGGTGTTTCCTCAAACGATAAAGGTCTTCCATTAAAACCCGCCGTAAAATTATAAACACTTTTTGGCATATATTCCAAATTATACCCCCCTTCGAGCAAGGCAAAAACATGGTCAAAACGCTCCTTGAGCATAGCTCCAATTTTATGATAAGTGCTTCCCGTGACCCTCAGTCCGAGCAAAGGATCGTATAAGTGCGCATCAAAACCCGCTGAAACAGCAACCACATCTGGCTTGAATTGCTCCGCAATAGGCATAAACTCTTGAACTGCTTTCAAAAAAATGTCATCGCCACTGCCAGAAGGCAAAGGGACGTTGATGGAATAGCCTTTACCTTTATCCGTACCGATTTCATCAATATAACCGTTGCCTGGAAAGGCAGGATATTGATGCAACGACCAAAATAAAACCCGATCGGTATTGTAAAAAATAGCCTCTGTGCCATCGCCTAAATGTCCATCAAAATCAAAAATGAGTACCTTTTTACCATCGTTGACCAAATACTGTGCCACCACCGCAATAGCGTTGAATAAACAAAATCCAGAAGCCTTATCTGGGTAGGCATGATGCCCAGGTGGGCGCATGACAGCAAATGCTTTTTCTTCCATCGCGCGCATAGCTAAACCAACAGCAGCCGTAGCTACCTCAAAACTAGCTGTTGATGTCATGGTATCCATATCCATCCAACGCCCATCCCTGCAAGCGGCTTCTACTTGTTCAATATAGTACTCTTGATGTACTAAGTTCAACCACGCTCTAGCATCAGGATATGCTACATCAGACAAGTGTCGAAAAGCATCTAACCGTTTTTTGTTCTCAGGATGATTACCTGTTTCGTGCTTTAAGAAAATATTGTTGTAGAGCAGTTCCATATTTTTTTAGTTTGTCTTTTTCTTTTTTTGGTAAAGTTAAAGTTTAAAATCTTTAAACATTTAACTTTTTGGCACTTGTTTCTTATATCGTATTATGCTAAATTGCATAAATATAAATAAACTTTAACATAAAGAGTCATGAAACAAAAAACACGCGCTGAATTAGCCTATCATTACGATTACACTTGTGTAGAAACTTTTAAAAGGCATTTAGAAAGGGATAAGATCGTGCTTCCAGCATCTCGCTTACTTTGCACAAGAGACCTTATTCCCATTTATGCTGGGGGTATCCAGATAATTTTTCTAAAGAAGAAATTGAAGCCATTCATCCTAGCGTATTGAAATACTGCGAAAAAGTAAATTTACCCCCCTATGATATTATAAAATGTTTAATATGTAGAATTTTGTATGTTTTTTTTGCTTGATACTTCCATTTTTTTACTATATTTTTGTAATCGTATAAAACAATTCATAATCAAGACATAAATTAGATATGAAAAACATTAGATACTTGATGTTAATAGGGCTTTTTTTGGTTCAGAATTATCTTTTTGCTCAAAGTGATGATGACTATAAACCCAGAAAGTACTACACACAAATTATGAATAATTCCGTAGCTATTGATAACGCTGACTTTCTTTCTATGGAGCGAAACTTGAATAGGAATTTATTTGAGAACAATCGGTTTGTGCGATCTGATAAGATTACTGTTCCTATTGTATTTCATGTTTTGTACGCTCGTGGTCAGAACTATCCCAGCATAGAGCAAATCATTTGGCAACTCGAAACACTAAATTCAGATTTTGCTGGAACAGAGTACAAGATTGACCATCCCGCTGATACGCTTGAAAGATTCTTTAGTAAACAGAGTGATGTAGAAATCTCTTTTTGTGTAGCCGCTATTAATGGTAATGGCAACAATAGAAACACGGGAATTTCTTTCATGGAGACAAATGTAAAAGAGTGGGGGGCAAACTGGGATATGGGTTTTAAGAATAGAGGTGGAGCGGATGCTTACAAGACCGATAAATATCTCAATATTTGGGTGGTTGATCTTGCAGATAGTGTGAGCGGTTGGGCTACCTATCCTTGGCTAGGGGAGTTTGTTAAAGTCAAAAATTCTAGGGAATTATTTGATGGTATTGTTATTGATTTTGATTTTTTTGGACAAAGTGCTGAATATGGAGGTACAGCTTTAGCACCTTATGATAATGGCAAGACACTAACCCATTTAGTAGGTAATTATCTTGGATTACTCGATTTGTGGAATGAATACGCCCTTTGTGCTGATGACTATATTGATGATACGCCTATTCACAATGCCCCAAATTACGGATGCCAAACCTATAAACATGTAAGCACTTGCCACGAGCAACCCGTAGAAATGATAATGAACTTTATGGATAACAGCGATGATGATTGCCTACGAATGTTCACAAATGGACAGAAAATGAGGATGCAAGGTATGCTTTCTAAGCACGGACTTAGAGATAAATTAATTACTTCTCCTTCAGATTGTCAGTTGCTTTATCCTGAAGATGTAGTGGAATCAAGAAATACAGATATTAACAACTATACTGCTAAAGAAAACATAACACTGAACTTATATCCCAATCCAGCTAACAATGAAATTAATTTTGAATTAGAAAATGTGAAAAGCCAAGATTTAATAGAAATTGCTGTGTATAATGTTCAAGGTCAGCGTCAGTATTTTTTGACTGATGTAGCAGACATAGATAATTACTACTTAGGACAAATTGATGTAGAATCATGGTTATCGGGTATTTACTATCTAGTTATTAATACCTCATTAGAGGTTGTAACCACGAAATTTACCATTCAGAATTAAAGATGAACTAGGCATTTACTCCGCTACCTTAATCACAATTTATTTTATTTTTCAACTTTTTAATTATGAAAGCAAAGATTTTAATCCTCTGTGCTGCGCTTCTATTACTCTTCTCTTTTGGGAGGAGTCAACCTACTAATAATGCTGTAAAAGATGTTACAATGGCCGCACCTAACGCAGCATCATTAGGTAAATACGGAGATATTCCAGTTAGTTACTTTACAGGAGTACCCAACGTTAGTATCCCCGTTTTTAGCTTGCAAGAAGGACCACTAAGTGTGCCAATAAGTCTAAACTACCACGGTTCGGGAATAAAAGTAGGTGAAATATCCAGTTGGGTCGGTTTAGGTTGGAGTTTAAGTGCAGGTGGTATGATTTCTCGAACAACAATGGGTATTCCTGACGATGTAGCGGAAGGATATATGAATAAAGGTTATCTTTTAATGAATCCTGCTCTTGGAGCGGCTACTTTGGAAAGAGAAAAGGTTGCTGATGGGGCTAGAGACTCAGAGCCAGATATTTTTAATTTTTCTTTTGCTGGTTACAATGGTAAGTTTGTCATTGATGTAAATAATAACATCCACATTCTACCCAAAAGCGATCTTAAGATAAGTTATACAAGGAAAACTAATGGAAGTGGAACGCTTATTCGTTTTATCATCATTACTCCTGATGGCACTAGGTACATATTTGGCGGATTAGAAACTGAATCAGAAAATACAGAATCCGCAGTAGAATATACCACATATGATAATAATGCGGTGGGGGCTATTGCTCCAACTTCTTGGTACTTGCGCAGAATAGAAAGTGCAGATCAAAACTACTTTATCACACTAGATTATGTCACAGAAAAATATGCCTATAAGAACATGGGTACTTGTTCTGTTACTTGGAATTATCATCAAAATCAAGCTGGAGGAAGTTCACAATACTGTGGGCCAACTTCATACGGAACTAATACTTCTATTGTGAATCACTATGTATCTGGGAAACGTTTGTCACAGATTACAAACAGTTCAAATACCCAAAAGATAGTTTTTGTTGCTAATACTGACCGCCAAGATTTGGATATCTATTCAGGATTTAAAGGCAAACAACTTGACAGAATAGAATTATATACGCCTATTACCACCACTTGCCCTCACAGGTTTGAGTTTACATATGATTACATGATTTCACCTGGTGGAACTGCAAGTGAATATAAGCGATTACGTTTACTTTCAGCTCTAGAAACTACATGTGGTATTGCTAATCCACCATATAAATTTACTTATTATCCAGGAACTTTACCATATCGTATTTATAAGGGCATTGATCATTGGGGATATTTTAATGGA
The DNA here is from genome assembly GCA_036835365.1 of Saprospiraceae bacterium. Taxonomy (GTDB): domain Bacteria; phylum Bacteroidota; class Bacteroidia; order Chitinophagales; family Saprospiraceae; genus JAAUTG01. Next base: position 3,972 of record DAITMC010000159.1, on the reverse strand, counting down.
GTTACCACCAATGAGGGAAAATTGAATATCCCCAATATCTCTGTAGCTTGGTTGGGGCAAATCATTAGTCCTGGTTTTGCTACTGCAAATAGAGAAAGTAGTGAAAGTCCTATGTTAATTGGTACTTTAAAACGTATTACTTATCCAACAGGAGGATATAATGAATTTACTTTTGAAGCTAACGAAGTTAAAAAGGCTGCAACCTCTGTAACCAATAATTATTCCTATTCCTTATCAAATTGTACTTATCCTTCATCAACATGTTGTACTTCTACACAACCATCGTCCAGCAAAACCTTTACTAGCAGCGAACTAAGTGGAGCAAAGTTTAACCTAAAACTTTACAATCTAAACATAAATCCATACCAATATTGCAATATTGGTAATTCAAACCCACCAATCCCATCTGTACAAGTAATTGTCAAACAAACGGGGCAAGTTTCTGGAATAGGTTCTTGGTCATTCAACATTACCAATGCTCAGTCTTTTCAAGAATTTACAAAGCCTTTAACTGATCTTGCTAATCTTCAACCCGGAGTTTCTTATACCTTCACTTTATATGTATTTAATGGGAAAGCTGATTTTCAGATTTTTAATCAATCTAGTTCAATTACCTATGTTCCCAGAAAAGTAGGTGGATTGAGAATAAAACAAATAAAAGCACACGACGGTCTATCAAGCACGAGGGATGTTATTAAAAACTACAAATACACTGAAAATGATGCCAGTAATAGTCCTTCTAGTGGTAATCTATACTTTGAGCCTAAGTATTATGGTTATCAACAAGGCTATGTTATTGGTGAAATTGGCTTAATTTTTCAATCCACTAGCATAACTCCTATGGGAAGCTATAACGGTTACCATATCGGGTATAACCGTGTAATAGAGGAAACTAATGGAGGTGGAAAAACAGAATATTTTTTTGGTAACACTGAATTTTATAGTTTAGTAAGTACAGATTCTTACCCCTATGCACCTATTCAATTTATGGCTAGGGATGGGAACTTAAGTATGAAGAAAATCTACGCTCAAAATGGAGCTACTTTTTCTCAGATTGCAGAAGAAAAAGAAACTGCTTACGCTGATAGTTACACTTATATACCAGGCCTAATATATAAGGCATATAAGCACCCTGTACCTGATGTAGTGTATCCCAACCAGTTTACGGTATATTTTAAAATATATCAAATCAGAACTTCTCCTTATCGTATTGCTCAAAAAGAGGAAACCATAGATGGTGTAAAAAAAACGACCACATTTGAGTATGACCCCACGAATCAGCATCTTGCGGCGAAAGCTATTAACTTTACAAATAGCGACGGTGCTATACATCGGACAGAAAATAAATATGTATTTGATCTTCCAATAGGAGAGCTAAGGACAGCACTTATTAATAAAAATATTATCGGTACACCCATCGAAACTATACAGAAAGTAGGTTCTACTAAGGTGAGTGGCTCTTGGATGGAGTATGCTTTTTTTGGTAAATCAACGGGTACCATGCAGATTAATGGCTCAAATGCACATCCATATCCATTTAGATTCTACCAACATGTAATTACTTTTAATAGTTCAGGTGGCGTACTTGCTCAAGGGTGGGTATTGGATGGTTCTATTGATAGTTATCATCCTACAACTTCAACCGGAAAAGGCTTACCAAAGCAATATACTAAAGTTGGGTGGTCGCCAGAATATTATGAATGGGCAAATGGTTTAATCAAAAAACGTACTTTTGGTGCATATAATTGGGAGTATTTCTATTTGGCAGGCACTAGCCTAGTCAGTTCAATAAAAGATATTGATGGACAAATTACCCATTTTGAGTATGATAATTTGATGCGTTTAAAAAAGACTTCCGCCCGCAACAACAACATCAACACCTACTACACTTACCAATACAAAGATGCAGCAAGTGCCTATAATTATGTCAACACTAGAACAACTTACACTGCAACTACTAATTCCGCGTTAACAGAGCGGGAAACCAGACAGTACCTAGACGGACTAGGGCGGGTAATACAAACAGTGGATAAACAATATTCACCTAACCAAAAAGATGTAGTTAAGGCAGTGGAATACGACAATCAAGGGCGACCATTCAAGGTGTTTGAGCCTTTTGAAACAGCCAACACAACTGCTGCTTATGCCACAGTACCTACCACTACAAAATTTACCCTTACCCAATATGAAAATTCACCATTAACTAGAACTATTGCCGTAACGCCTCCTTCTTGGTACGCCACTACAACCGCTTACGGGGCTAACACAGCAAATGAAGTTCCAACAACCCCTAACGGCACTACTTACTATCCAATTAATAGTCTAATAAAAACTACAGTTGCTGACCCTATGGGTAACAAAACAATCAGTTATGTGGATAAAATAGGGCGCTTGATAGCTACGAAAAAAACAAACGCAGCAGGTGATCCTTTAACTGCCTTAACTACTTATAATGTTTATGATGTTAAGAGTCGTTTAGTGAAGGTAGTGCCTCCAGGTAGTACAGCTACTTCAACCACACTGAACTACGAATACACCTACGATGGTAAAAATAATATGTTAACTAAAAAAGTGCCTGATCAAAATTTGATGAGTTATAAGTACAATAGTAGAGACTTATTAACTTTCGTACAAGACGGCAACTTACAGACAGCCAATCAGTGGATAAATACTCAGTATGATACTTATGGTAGGGTAACCAGAACAGGTGTTTATACTAATAATAATTCTTTTAATGGAGATATTGTGCCAACGACGCTAACTACCATCCTTACAGAAAACATTTATGGCACTACGGGAATTGAACTGGGTAAGTTAAAAACCAGCAAAAGCAAAATACTGGGGACTACTCTTGATTTATCTACGACCTATGCTTACGATGCTTATGGCAGAATTGGTAGTATTAATGGCAATAACCATTTGAACTTAACGTTAGGTAGTGAAACACATGCTTTTGCATACGACTTCGCAGATAATATCATGACGGATACTCGTGTACACAAACCTAGTTCCACTCAAACTTACAACATCGCTGAACGTTGGACTTACGACCATGTCGGTAGGGCTAAGGATTATTTTCATAAGTTAAATGGCGTAGAAACCCATATTGCCAATACAAATTATAGCATTAAAGACCAAATTGCTGAACGCAATATTGGTAAAGTAACTAGCCCTGTCGCTACTTGGCTACAATCTATTGATTATGCTTACAACGACATGGGGTGGCTCACTATGATTAACAGCAACGCCCTCACAGGCACTGACATGAACTTATCATTCCAAACCATATGTAATCCTGTACTTCCTCAACCCGGTCCTTATAATGCCCAAGCCAATCCAGATCCTAACGATTTGTTCTATATGGAGTTCAGATACGACGTGCCTTTCTCCAGTACGAGTGGGGCTATTAGCGGAATGCCAAGCGCCAATATCCAAAAGTCAGGCAACATAGCGCAGATGGCTTGGAGAGTGAAAGGGCGAGACCGACAAAGTTATAACTTCACTTACGACTACCTCAATCGCTTGACCAGTGCTACCTACTACGATGTCAATAGCACCAACACCGCCAGTGCTACCAATCGCTTCAACGAAACGCTCACTTACGACGTGAGAGGCAACATCCTGAGTTTGAACAGGACTGGTTTTTATCAGAATGGAACTGTTTGTGGCTATGGTACCATTGACCAGTTATCGTACAACATTACGCCTAGCACCAATAAACTCGCTACGGTTACTGATGCTGCTCCTACCACCAATAACCAACGTACACAAGGGTTTAATCCAGGTACTGGTGGCACTGGCTACACCTACGATAGCAACGGCAACCTAGCAACGGATAGTTACAAAGGCATCACCAAGATATTATACAACCACTTGAACCTACCAACGAGCATAAAATGGGATACGGGTAAAAAAGTAGACTTGCAGTACGATGCCAGTGGGGTGCAGTTGAGTAGGACGGTTTATACGGGC
>DAITMC010000158.1:6078-8151 GCA_036835365.1 Saprospiraceae bacterium | reverse complement strand
GTTTCTACAATTTCTTGCCAGTAGCCATTCAGGACATTTTCGGTGTCAAAAATGCTTCTATTGTGAATGAATTGATATTGTTTGACGTAGGGTGGTAATTCTTTTTCGCCGAGCGGAAGGAAGCGCGCGTCGCCAAGACTAATGGAGCGGTCTCTGTGGATGTAGCCACTGATTTCCATTTCAGTGACGGTGCCGTCTTCTTCAAAGACATAAGAGCGACCTTTTATGGTGCTGCCTTGTACTTCGAGGTAAAGTTCGAAGGGAAGCCCTGTTGTTTCGCTGAGGCTATTTTTGGTAATGTAGCCTTTCCAATAACCGTTGAGGTATTTACTACTTTGTGCTGTTAAATTAAGACCGACGATAGAACATAAGATAATTAAAATGAATAATGATCGCATTATTTTTTATTTTGGCATTATAAAAAATCTTATTAAAAAAGTTATGTAAAATGTTTTAGCATTCGTACCTCTTCGGGTGTGAGCTGCCTGAACCAACCTCTAGGTAAATTCTTTTTTGTCAACCCTGCATAGTAGGTTCTATCTAGTTTAATGACTTCATAACCAAGATGTTCAAAAATACGACGCACTATTCTATTGCGACCAATATGAATTTCAATACCGACTTCTGTACCATCAGAATCTTGCAAGTAATCCACGCCATCCACCTCGGCGATGCCATCTTCCAGTAGTAATCCCTTTCTTATTTTTTGTAATTCCTCTGCGGATATCGGTTTGTTGAGTTTAACTTGATAGATTTTTTTAACTCTATAGCTTGGATGCGCCAATTTTTGCGCTAATTCTCCGTCGTTGGTCAGTAGTAAAAGTCCCATTGTTGCTCGGTCTAAACGACCGACAGGGAAGATGCGCTCACGAATTTTACCTTCCAACAATTCCATGACTGTTTTTCGCCCCCTGTCGTCTTTTAACGTGGTTAGGTAATTCTTGGGTTTATTCATCAAAATATATACCTGTTTTATCTCTGGAATAAGCACTTTTCCTTCATAAATAATTTTGTCATCCGCCTTCACTTCATACCAAGGCGCTAATACAACCGTATCATTCACTTTTATTTGTCCTGATTTTATCAAATCTACCGCTTGTCTGCGCGAACAGATACCACAACTCGCCACAAATTTATTCAACTTCATCCCCTCTGCGGCTGAAGGCATCGTTGGTGCTTGCTTCGGCGATGGTAGTCTGGTGGATTTATAGTTTATTTTTTTATGTTGCTTCATATAGTAACTTTCTTAAGTTTTTATAATGTTTATGGGTACATTTAGGTTGAAAAGGACACTTAACCCAGATTTTAGATCATATGACTTTTACCAGATTGCAAAAAAGAAACTGTTAAATAAAGCTAAGGTTGTAACTGTTATTTTTACAGTTCGTAAGATAGAAAGAAGAAACGATTTAAGTAAGGATGATGGTAGGAAAAGCCAAGTATCCATAAAAAATTGTAATCCATGAACGAGAACTTTACAAAAATTGCCCTAGTTGACGACCATCCTATTGTTGCCGTTGGCGTGAAAGCTATGCTTGAGAAGGATTCACAGAAGAAGTTAGTTTATCACGCTTATTGTGGCGAGGAAATTCTTCAATTCTTAACCCAATGCCCTATTGATTTATTACTGCTTGATTTGAACTTACCCGACTATGAGTATTTAGACCTCATTCGTGCCGTACAATCCATTGCGCCTAGCATGAAAATTGTTGCTTACACGGCCTACGACGACCCTAGTTTGATGAAGTGTGTGCTTCGATTGGGGGTTGATGGTTATTTACTAAAAACCACGCCACCAGAAAGATTTAGGAATGCTTTGCATAAGGTGCTTACTTGTGAAGAAGTTTATATTGGTGCTTCTATTCATGTAGAAGAAAAAAAGCAAACACAAGAAAAAAAGTTGAAAGACGATTTTCAAAAACGCTTGAGTCTTTCCAAGCGCGAAAAGGAAATTTTATCGCTCATTAGTCAAGGCTACACTAGCTCTACGATTAGTCAGGCACTTTACATCAGCAAATATACGGTAGAAACGCATCGGAAGAATATTTTGCGCAAGCTCAACTTTAGTTCCAG
>DAITMC010000158.1:4696-5978 GCA_036835365.1 Saprospiraceae bacterium | reverse complement strand
CGAAACAAAGCAATGCTCGACACCAGCCATCTTAAATTTTTTGTCTAATTGATATTTGCCTTTCATATAGTGCATGCAAATATTAGTATCTATCAAATACTCCTTCAAAGCTGTTCTATTTTGCGATTAAAATTTCTACTCTTTCTGATATCATCAATTAGCTCTTCAGCAGTTTCTTCACCTTCCCAAGCACCAAATGCTTCATAAAATTTCTTCTTTTTATCTGTAAGATCGAATTTTACAGAAAGCGTTAATCTGTAAATTGACTCGAGTTTATGGCTAGGGCTTAAACTATCTAATAATCTTACATAACTATCTACTAGAAAGGTACTTATCTCTATTGGTTTTATATTTTATATACTTATTTTTTTATCAAAAAATTTATTTCTTACTAAAATTAATATGCAGATTACCTTTATACAAAAGAATCTAATCATCTATACAAGGTAACCTCCTGTGAAAAGCTACGCTGTTGTGTATTTCCCTCATTGTCCAGCCAAGTGTATTGAACAGCAATGACATAAACGCCTTCTTGGATTGGTTTTTGCTGTACTGTGCCATTCCAAGTAGCATGCTCACCATTGACATAAAACACTTGTTGCCCCCAACGGTTGAAAACCGTCATTTGCACATTTTGTAAACTACAATTCGTAAAAAGTTGCAACTCATCATTCATTTGGTCGCCGTTCGGCGTAAAAGCATTGGGCAAATACACCTTACATTCACAAGCAGGTTGGCGTAAAGTATATTCGTAAAGCTGAGTTTGCGCGCAATCGTCTGTACTTTTGGCTCGGTAAGTGCCTACCGTATTGAGCAGACGCGGATTATCGCTATTGCCGTCTTCCCAAAAAAAAGTATTATTCGGCAAATTAACCAACCAATTGTCGTTACAATCGAGCAGGGTATCCAGTTGCACGAATTCGATGCCACCCCCGCAATAAGGGGCAAAAAAATCTTTATTCTTGCTTACTTTTAATCCTTCCATCGCATCAGTGCGCATATTGGTAGCTCTAACATTTACATCAAGTGGTGCAAAATTCATTTGTGCTGTATTGGCTTGCATTGCCAGCGGTTCAGCCAATTCAAAGCAATCACCACTATCGTTATCGAGTGAGAATTGCATCAAAAAATTGACTTTAGCAATATCGTCTCTCCCAAGCGGATCAGCATTTCCAGCCATAGTGACCAAAGCATTTTGTTGGTCAACAGACTGATAAATCGTTTTTGTAAAAAGGGGTAATTCCGTTTGATACATTTTCTGCTTTAACAGTATTCCATTTGG
>DAITMC010000158.1:1173-4596 GCA_036835365.1 Saprospiraceae bacterium | reverse complement strand
AGTAATAACCCATATAGCATCACCTGATTTTCATGCACACGAATAGTGTAAGCAAAATGATCCACCGATTCGGGATAAAATAATTTTGCTTGAGTAACATTGCCGTTTGCATTGAGTTTGATGACAAAAATGGATTCCTGCAATCCTTCATATTCACTGCCGTAAATGTAGATTTCTCCTGTGCTAGCAATAGCTAAATCTTTAAATTCTAAATAGTTGCTGCGTTCATAAGTGCTCGACCAAACGGTATTGCCACAAACATCAATACGAGTAGCATAGATTTTACCGCCTTCCCCGCTACGCAACGATTCCAACGACGAATCCACAATCAAGATATCGCCATTGGAAAATCGAGCAATTTTTTGATTGAAATAGTTATCGGGGTCATCAATAATACTAAAGAACTGCTGCCCCATTCCAATGATAGAATAGATAAGTAACAAAAACCATATGATGATTCGACTCCAATACATTACTCAAAAATATGTATTGTTTTCAAGATTTATGTCCAATTATTGTCTTTTAACCAAGATTTTCAGGATTTACGAGATTTTCAGGATTGATTGGCTTGATTTTTCAAGGATTTCATCGCTATTTTCTTTTCAAAATAATTTCATTTGAGTAAAACGATACCATGTTATTTTGTAGAAATTACAAATCAGAAAGTGATTTTCGCTCAAAGGCATCAATATAGGATTTTGGAGTAGCGTTCCAAATAGAAGCCCCTATGGCGGTGGCATAATCCTTAATGTCGAAGTAAGCGCCAAACGAAAGCATAAATTTTTCTAGTATTTCGTGCAAGCGACGTGGGCGTTTGCCTAGTTTATACATGTAATCTTGTTTGGAGCTATCTTCGTCATAAAAATGCTTTTGGTGCAGTAGCGCTTCGTTTTTATCATTTACGGTTAGTTCTTCCAGCCAAGAATGGTCTGCACCAACAATAAAAATATTTTTCAACCCAGCATTTAAAGCAATCATTAAGGAAGGAATTAATACGTTGTGTGGGCGTGGCATTCCCCAACCTCGTTTGAAAAAAAAACGATTCCAATTTGGTAAACCCTCCACGGGTGTATCATTGAAAAAGTGAATTTCCACATTAGTGTTATGCTTTAAATGTTGCATCAGCCATTGCGATTTTTTAGCGCTATGTGGCAAATGCAACACCATTTTCCAAGTAGTTTTGGATACAATATTGCCAAATAATCTTTGTGCACGCTCCTTTGTTGCTTTTGAACTATCTTCTATCCAGTATTCTTTGGCGACTATCACACAATGAGCAGGCTGTAATTCCTCGAACTGAGGCGTATCAGGGAAATGGTTGACACAGATTAATAGATGCTGTTTTAACTTTGCCTCATGTTCCTTTAGGGTTTGATTAATAGAAGGTCCGTTACCTAAAATAATAGCGGTTTCGCCTGCTATTTTTATTGGCAATAACCCCAATTTAGACCTCAACAAGATTTTTAATATCGTTGTCAAAGAAGTAAACCATAATAATAACCATTGATAAAGCGATTCTAGCATTTTTCATCAAATGTATTTTAAAAGTGTAAAGATAGATAATGCCCTATCATTTTACACATACTTCACGCGCACTATACGCAAGCGCCCCCGTCTTTCACTGGGCACAACAAATTCATCAATACCCACTTGAATGGCATCTGGAAAACGCAATTTAATCCTTTGATTGTCCGTACTCATTACGCTTCTACGTCCAAAATCTCCAGAGCTTTGAATGATGTATTCACTTACTGTATTTTCTTCTTTAATTTCATCGTTAAACACAAAACGTAAATTACTAGGTGTTTTTACTAGAAAGTAGGAGGAATAAACACCTCCATCATCTTGAGAAAACTGCTTTTTCCTTAAAATACTGTTCCACTGCATCTCCCCTTCTGGATGGATGGAAATAAGCATCAAATGCTCGTAATAATAATCCACAGAAGAAGCAACAAAATTAGTATTACGGTAATTGTAAGGCGGAGCAGTACCTGTGGCATAGGCGCGTTGATTGGTCTTCACTTTTTCAATGACCATAATAACCCCACCATCTCGACGTAGAATAATCTCTTGTACTAAGGATTCCGAAATACCTTTGTTCTTAATGGTGGTCTTACTTTCAAGATAACTTTCTACCAATTTATCTTCAAATTCTTGAAAGATAAGCAAATGCTCATCTGGATTTTTTTCTGTTATCGTTACCACAAAGTAGCCTTTTGCCCATCCCGTATTTTTATCCGAGTACAAGCCAGCAATGACGAGTTGCTGATTCAAATTATCATAGATATATTGAGCGTCGTAAGTCGTGTAACCCTCCATTGGCACTATTTTAGGACGAAACCCTTCCCCATTTGTACTACACTTGTAAATCTCGTAATAATGCACCTTTCCACGATAGCGCAAGTTATCTTTTTGTATAATCAAGTGCATTTGTCCCTTATTATCTATGAGTAAGTCTGTAAAATCTCTACCAATAAAATAGTCTTGTGGCGTAATGACCGTACTCCAAAGAAGTGTCATTGTATTAATATCAAAACTTAGTGCATGTATTCGACTTTCATTTTCAACGTACCAAATGAGTAATTTTGAGTGATCTTCAGAACGAACAAATTGAAAATTAGGCGTAAGGAATAAAAAACCAAAATCCTGAATGGATACAGAATCCACTAAATTGGCTCTAGCATCATACTTTTGAGCTTTTATGATAGTGTTGCCTTTTTGCTTAAATTCATAAACAATATAGAAATGATCTTCCAAAGGGGACACCACAATTACATTTACTCTTTTTTTGTCTAATTCCAACTCTTTTGTCCAAATGCTTTTTAGGGTTTCATCGAAACATTGTACCTCAAAGGAAACTTCTTTATTTTGAAACAGCATATACTGCCCTTTGACTTTTCCAATCAATTCATAAGAAATACCTGCTCTCAAAACAATTTCTTCTGAAACCGTTACTACTTGGCTATGGTGGAGAAAAGGTAAGAAAACACCTAAGACAAAAAAGAATAATCTATACATAATTTTAACTTTTTACTATCCTCTAACTATTACAAAATGAACATAATAGATATAGAGTTTAGCTTTTGTGATAAATTTAGTAAAAAACCTACATTTCAGAAAATAAACACTCATATGTTAAAAAATATAATTTTTTCTTCAAAGCATGCTGAAATATTAAAATAGATTATTTACCTTCGCAATGATCTTTTAAACATCCCTCAAGTCGATTACAATAACACTGCTATGTGCATTGCCTTTAAAAAAGGTTAATAGTAAATAGAGTCTGCTATTGTTATTTCATCTCACTAGAACATGATTTTTATTACAACTTATTGTTGTGGTTAGCTGCTATTAGTTATTTTTCATTGACACTTTTTTGATAAACAATATAACTTGTTCGATTGTGAGAAATTTTACAACACA
>DAITMC010000158.1:0-1073 GCA_036835365.1 Saprospiraceae bacterium | reverse complement strand
GTAAGTTCAAAAACAATTATTGATGGCATTACCATAGCAGGAGGTGCAGCAAATGATATTGCAGACCGCCCCGACATGAAACGATGTGGTGGTGCTTGGTTCAACCATGGAAAAGGCGGAACGTCTAATCCGATTATCAGAAATTGCACTTTTATGGGAAATACAGCTAGAGAAGGTGCAGCTATTTATAACTATGCAGATGAAGGAAATGCAAGTCCGCAACTCATTAATTGCGAGTTTGTAGAAAATAAAGCAAATTTGGATGGCGGCGCTATTTACAATCATAGCCGATTTGGAATCGCAGCACCTTCTATAAAAGACTCCAAGTTTGTTAGAAATGAGGCTACTTATGGTGGTGGTATCTTCAATTTCTCAGATGGAGGCGAAAGCAGTCCAGTAATAAATGGATGCTTGTTTGAAGATAATACAGGTTATGTTCGAGGAGGGAGTATTGGTGTGCTTGAACAACAAGGAGGAAGATGTCAGCCTACAATAAGCGCAAGCACCTTCAACGATAATAAGGCAACCGTAGGTAGAGAGGAAGATGGAAGAGGCGAAATCAAAGACAGTTCAAGGGGTAGCGTGAAAAAGATGTAAACACGCTCACTATCTTAAAACAAAGAAAAGACTAAAGATTACTTTATCACATATCAACAAGTTAAATCGAAGGTCAAATGCTTAGGCGTTTGACCTTTTTTTATGGCTTAATTCCGCCTAATAAACAAGAATAAACCGTTAATTTGGCTGCCAATTCATTAAAATAATCACATCATGGCAATCCAACTTAACTACAAATCCTTTGGGCAAGGCAACCCTATCCTTATTTTACATGGTCTTTTTGGCACTTTGGATAACTGGCAAACTATTGGTAAGCAATTAGCCGCAACACATACTATCTTTCTGGTTGACCAACGAAATCATGGCAAGTCGCCTCATGTTATTGGACATACTTATCCGCTTTTAGCTGCTGACCTCAACTATTTTATGGAGCAGCAATGGATTTTTGAAGCTACCATTATTGGACATTCTATGGGTGGTAAAACCGCCATGCAATTCGCAATGGATTACCCCGA
>DAITMC010000157.1:0-8181 GCA_036835365.1 Saprospiraceae bacterium | reverse complement strand
TAAAGTAGAGAAATTTTTAAAGGAATTTCCTCACTTGGTTAAGGAAGAATATCAACCTAAACAAGCAAAATAAATGTCATCACCTATTGCGGTAACCATTTTAACAGGCTTTCTTGGCGCTGGTAAAACTACTTTGCTCAATCACTTGATTGAGCAAAATCCACAAAAGCGTTTTGCTATTATTGAAAATGAATTTGGCGACATTGGCATTGATAATGATTTGATTGTCAGTAAAGAAGATGGCTTGTTTGAAATGTCTAATGGGTGCATTTGCTGTACGCTGAACGACGCTTTGGTGGAAACCTTAGCTCAATTAATCCGAGCAGAGAAGAAATTTGATCATCTCATTATCGAAACCACAGGAATGGCGGAGCCAGATGGTGTAGCGGCTGTTTTTGTTGCAGATGCTGCGCTACAACAATATTTCCGTTTGGATAGTATTATTTGTCTTGTCGATGTTGAACAGGTAGAAGATATGCTTAAAGAACGGGTAGAAGTGCAGAAGCAAATTGCCTTTGCAGATTACATTATTTTGAATAAGCAAAGCCAGGTACATCCTAAGTATCTCGAGCAGCTAAAAAACGATTTGGCGATTATTAACCCCTTTGCAGCCTTTGCAGTCGCTGATTATGGACAAGTAGCCGAAGACTTACTGCACTTGAATGCCTATGATCAAAGAGCAGTCGTCCATCAGGTTCAGCAAGTAACAACGCATCATCATCACCATACAGAAGATGTGGTAGCACATAGTTTTGTGCTGGATGTGCCTTTTGATTTGCTAAAATTCATGCACTGGGCAAAAGTTACGTTGACCATTCATGGGCAATATATCTATCGTATCAAAGGCATCTTGTACTTTCAGAATGAGGCACAGCGGATTATTTTTCAGTCGGTACGCAATCAGTCTGCTTTTCAGCGAGGCGAGGCATGGCAAGAAGACGAGCAACGTCAGAGCCGAATTGTTTTTATTGGCAAGGGAATAAAGCGCGAAACGCTAGAGCGCGTTTTGCGCCAATGCTTATCGAAAGTAGCGGTTTAGAAAGTTATTCCTATCAAGCCTAATTCATGTGCTAGTTGTTGCGCCGACTTGAAGTGAATGGTTGGAATACCTTCATGCCTTGCCGCAAGGACATTTCTAAAGTTATCATCTATGAAAATGGCTGTGGTAGGATTGATGTCAAAGCGTTGAAGTAAAAGTTGATAAATACGGGGATCGGGCTTTTTTAGTCCTTCAGCACCAGAGACTAAAATGTCGTCGAACCAATTCAGAAAGTCATAGCGTTGTCGCGCAATAATAAAGGTTTCCGCCGACCAGTTGGTGAGGGCGTACAATCTATGGTGCTTCGTAGATTTGAGTTTTCGTAGTAACTCAATGGTGTCTTCAAAAACACCACCAATCATTTCTGTCCATCTGCCATAAAATAATCGGATTTCATTTTCCCAATCAGGGTATTGAGCAAGGAGCAGTTCCGTACCTGCTTTTAGCGAGCGTCCACCGTCTTGCTCTTCATTCCAATGCGAGGAACAGATATGCTCCAAAAAATATTCCATTTGCGCTTCGTCTTGAAATACTTTTCGGTACAAATAGCGCGGATTCCAGTCTATTAAAACCCCTCCTAAATCAAAAATAATGGTATTGATTGGCATAATCATTTTTGTTATTTTTCGGCTTAAAGATAAGTTTTCCTGATTGGGTTGAAATGGTTTTCTGGATTATATTTTGTAATTTTTCATAAGAATTGATGATGGCTATTGGGTAGAATGTTTAGTTTTGGAATTATAAATGTAAAATAATGAAGCAATTTACTTCCATATACGATGTTGCTGACCTTGATCAATTAGTAAGAGAAGCAAAAGCATTGAAAGCCAATCCACTTCAATATGAATGGTTGGGAAAGGGCAAAACCCTAGTACTACTTTTTTTAAATCCCAGTTTTCGCACCCGCCTAAGCACACAAAAGGCTGCTCAAAATTTGGGGATAAACTGCATTGTTTTGGATATGGCACAAGGCTGGCAACTTGAATTTGAGGATGGCATAGTGATGAATACAGACAAAGCAGAGCATATTAAAGAAGCGGCGGCTGTGCTGAGTCAATATGCAGACATTATCGGCATTCGCACTTTCCCCTCGCTCACAAATAAAGAAAAAGACTATGCCGATTTTGTGCTACACCAATTGATAAAATATGCCACTGTTCCTATTGTTAGTTTGGAGTCAGCTATTCGTCATCCTTTACAATCACTAGCAGATGTGATGACCATAGAAGAGTATAAAACAGTAAAACGCCCTAAAGTGGTGCTTTCTTGGGCACCTCATGTTCGTGCATTGCCCCAAGCCGTACCCAACTCTTTTGTAGAATTCATGCAGGCGGCACCAGTAGATTTTATTATTACACATCCAGAGGGCTACGAGCTAGCACCTGAGTTCGTGAAGCATACGCCAGTGGAATACAATCAGCAGAAAGCTTTTGAAGGTGCAGATTTTATTTATGCTAAAAACTGGTCGAGCTATACTCAATATGGTAGCATTTTGAGACAGGACGAAGCATGGATGATTACTAACGAAAAAATGGCATGGACCAATCAAGCAAAATTGATGCACTGTCTGCCTGTTCGCAGAAATGTTGTTGTTGCGGATGAAGTATTAGACAGCCCAAATGCTATCGTTGTTGAGCAGGCAAATAATCGAACTTTTGCAGCTCAAGCTGTTTTAAAACAGCTACTGGAGAAATTACAATAGTTATTTTAAAAACAGCCATTCATAGGCTTTAGGAAATTCTTTTGCCCAAAACCATTCGCTGTGTTCGCCATCAGCAACGATATCAAAATGAATATCGTCATTACTGAAACCGGCATTGAGTAAGGTAAGGTGTAATTGATGCGTCGCCTTTGGAACGTATTCAGGCTCTTTACTTCCCGATACAAGGTATATTTTTGAATGAAATTGATGATTTTTACCCTTTGAATGAATATGGGAAAAAGCCTGATCAGAAAACCAAAGAGAGGGAGAGAAAATAGCTGATTTGCCAAATATGTTTTGGTATTCAATGGCTGCATAAAGCGTGATTAAACCGCCCATAGAGCTTCCTGCCATACCAGTATGTTCTGGAAGGGCGAGCGTTCTAAAATTTCTGTCAATGTAAGGCTTTAGTGTTTGAATGATGAACTGTAAGTAGTCGTCGCCTCTTCCTCCCATCTTGTTGTATTCGTTGAACCAAGGCGAATATTCTTCGATGCGTGCCTCTCCATCTTTAGCATTTTCAATACCTACTATTATTGGCACATTTTGATGACGATGAAATAACTCATCTAGTGAAGTTTCTACATGCCATTCTCCAGCAAAACTCGCTTTTTCATCAAATAGATTTTGTCCATCGTGCATATAGATAACGGGATAGCGTTTTCGCTCTAGCTGATAATCGGGGGGTAAGTACATCCATACTTTGCGCGCTCGATTAAATGATGGCATATGAAAAACATGGTCGAGTACGAATACCTGTCCTTGATAATATGATGTCCTAAATGTCATTAGTCATTTGCTAGTGAATAACAAACATATGAAATTGCTCCGAGATTCCGCCTAAGCGTAAATGGTGGCAATTAATTTTCTATGACCACCTGCATTTCGGAATTCGCATAAATAAATGCCTTGCCAAGTTCCTAGATTTAATTTTCCATTTGTGATAGGAATAGTGATAGATGAGCCAACTAATGCGGCTTTAATGTGGGCGGGCATATCATCAGCGCCTTCTATTGTATGTTTGAGAAAAGGCATATTTTCAGGAACTAATTTGTTGAAGATATTTTCAAAGTCAGTGCGTACATCGGGATCTGCGTTTTCGTTAATGGTCAATCCTGCTGAGGTATGTTTGATGAATAAGTGAAGCATTCCTTGTGTAGGTAAATGAAGCCGTTGAGAAAGGATAACTTGGGTGATAAGATGAAATCCACGAGGATATACTGGCAACGAAAATTCAATTTGCGTAATCATTCTATTTTATTCAGGCGTTAGAATACCAAGTTGATACATCGCTTTTTCAGAAGCGGTTTGTTCGGCACTTTTTTTATTAAAATCATCAGCAGTGGCTATTTTGTTGCCATCTATCATTACTGCAATTTTAAAGCGGTCTCTTTTTTCGTATTTGTAGCGGGCTAAAAGTTTATAGTTGATGGCTTGTCCATTTTTTTGACACCATTCCAAAAGCTGGCTTTTGTAGTTGTCATCTACCTTTTCAAGTTGGTGAACGTCCAAATAGTTGCGAATAATTTTTCGGATGACAAATTGCTTAGTTTTTTCATAGCCTAGTTCCAAATAAATAGCACCGACTAATGCTTCTACTGCGTTGCCCAGCATAGAGTGGCTCAAGCGCGTATGGTTTTGATGGTTGAGCAAAATATCCAACTCCATTTTATCCCCAATCTTATTTAATGCCTTTCTTTGAACAATTTTTGAACGCATTTTAGTCAAGAAACCTTCATTGGCATTAGGATATTTTTTAAATAGATATTCTGCCACAATGGTCCCCAGTATGGCATCACCTAAATATTCTAGCCTTTCGTTGTTTTGAATAGCATATTCTTTGTCGTTTGAACTAGACTTGTGGGAAAAAGCAAGTTTAAATGTGCTTGTTCTTACAGGAATAAAGCCGATTACAGGTCTTAGCTTTTTGACTAATTCCTTATCTTGGGAAAGATAATAGTTGTAAAATCTGAATAATAATTTCACTAATCAACGAAATTTTAATTTTAAATGGCACATTACAAAGAAAGTTCATTTGTGGTGTTCTCCAACAAAGAACATTTTTTTGACGTACCCAATTTTCTAACGAAGACCAGTCAAAACAACTCATAAAAAGGTAACATGAATGCGGCTCAAGTACATTTGAGCCGTATTCACTACAAGTAGTTTTTTGGCTTAGCCTTCAAATTGTTTCATGACTAAAGAGGCATTATGCCCACCAAATCCAAAAGTATTGCTCAGTGCAACTTTTACATTGCGCTCTTGTGCTTCGTTGAATGTTAGGTTCAATTTGGGGTCAATTTTAGGGTCGTCTGTAAAGTGGTTGATTGTTGGCGGCACAAATTTATAATTTATAGCAAAAATACAAGCTAATGCTTCTACCGCACCCGCAGCACCCAACAGATGGCCTACCATAGATTTTGTTGAACTAATGTTAATTTTATAGGCATGCTCGCCCAAAAGTTTTTGTATTGCTTTGGTTTCTGACACATCTCCCAGCATAGTAGAAGTACCGTGTACGTTGATGTAGTCAAGTTGTTCATTGTTCAGTTGAGCGTCTTCTAATGCCATGCGCATTACATTGACAGCCCCTAAACCATCAGGGTGCGGTGCTGTAATATGGTGTGCATCAGAGGTAGCTCCATAACCGACTACCTCCGCATATATTTTTGCACCTCGTTTTTTGGCGTGTTCTAATTCTTCTAAGACTAGCGTTGTGCTACCTTCACCAAGCACAAAGCCATCCCTATCTGCATCAAATGGACGGGAAGCAGTTAGATAGTCGTCATTTCTAGTGGAAAGCGCCTTCATAGAATTGAATCCACCGACACCGATTTTTGTAATAACACCCTCTGAACCACCTGTAATGATGATATTATTCCTTCCTAGCCTGATGTAATCAAAGGCTGTTCCGATGGCGTGAGTTGCAGAAGCACAGGCGGATACTGTAGCATAATTGATGCCTCTGTAACCATACTTGATGGAAACAAGTCCTGCCGCTAGGTCAGGAATCATTTTAGGAATAAGAAATGGATTGTATCTAGGGCTGCCATCCCCTGTGATATAATTCTCAACCTCTGCCTCTAGTGTGCTTAGACCTCCTATGCCTGAACCCCAAATAACGCCCACTCTATCAAGGTCTAATTTTGATGAATCTAACCCAGCATCAGCTATTGCCATATCTGAGGTAATGACAGCGTAAACCTGAAAACGATCCATCCTTCTTACCTCGCGCGCATCTACATAATTTGATGCGTCGAAGTGCTTTAATTCGCAAGCGAATTTGGTCTTAAAGTTAGTGGTATCAAAATAAGTAATTTTATTAGCACCACTTACTCCTTTTTGTAGCCCCGCTAAGTAAGCGTCAGCGGAATTACCAATGGGAGTGATTGCACCAATACCTGTTACGACGACTCTTTTCATAAAAAAAACGGTTTTGTGCATAGAATGGTCAACGAAAACCTTTGAGCTTTCTTTTCACAAAGCAATATTACAAATATTAATTTTACGGAGGTTGATAGCAAGCAGGTAAATATTTAATTTGAGTATATAAAATTTATTTTCGATAAATGCTTGCCAACAAAAATTACCTTTACGCGCTTGTTTACACGTAAAGGTAATAAAGCAATAAAGAAAAAACGACTTATGCGGTTTTCTCTTCTAGATAGCTAATAGCTGCACTAACAGTTACTATCTTTTCCGCATCCTCGTCTGGAATAGATACATCAAATTCTTTTTCTAACTCCATTACCAATTCTACGGTATCCAAGGAGTCTGCGCCCAAATCTTCTATAAAATTTGACTCTGGCTTTACTTCGGACTCATCAACTCCGAGTTTCTGCGCAATGATCTTAGTTACTTTTCTTGTAATCTCTGACATTGTAATTGGCTTTGTTTAATAAAAATTTACGCAAAGAAAGTGAAATGAATAATTAAGCCCAACTTTTTTTTACAAAATTGATGTTTCTTTAAAAAATTATTCCTCTTCGATTAAGACGTAGTCATACAAAAAAGGGGTCAGGAATTATTACCTGACCCCGAATAAACACCTAAAACCCTATTAACTAACCTTAATCTTAATTGATTTCAATTTGTCTTGCCACTTCAATTGATTGCTCTTTTTTAGGCAATGCTATTAATAAAATACCTTTATCGTAGTTGGCATTGATTCTATTGACCTCCACAGACGCAGGTATTTGAAAATCACGCTTGAAAGCGGAATAACTAAACTCCCTTACGCTATAATTATCTTCGTTTTCTTCTTGCGATTGTTGCTTTTCAACGGCTACGGTCAATCTATCACTACTGATATTTATTTTAAAATCCTCCTTTGATAAACCCGGAACAGCTAGCTCAAGTTCAAAACTCTTATCCGTTTCTTTAATATTGACGGATGGATGACTAAATAAGTTGCCAGTCGCTCCGAAATCAGACAAACTCCTATTAAATAGTTCATCTATCATACTGCTAAAACTTCCAATAGTCGGAAAAGAATTTGCTTTTAATAAATTCATAATTTACAGTTTTTATTGATTAAGGAATAAGATTTAACAAAACGCTAACTTTTTACTGTACCACAACTTCTTTTTTGAAGGTAGGTTGCTTACTAAGAACAATCGTTAAAACGCCGTTTTTAGCATTGGCTGTGATTTGATCTTTTATTACACTTTCTGGCAATAAGAAACTTCGCTTAAACGCTTTTGGCACAAACTCTCGATGCTTCCATAGTCGTGTGCTGTCGTTTGTCCATTCTTTGTGCGACTCAATGGTTAAAACCCTCTTTTCAATCGTTATGTTAACATCCGATTTGTCCCATCCAGGCAGAAACACCTGTAACTCGAAAGTCGTTTCCGTTTCCACCACATTCACATTTGGTCTAAAATACTGCTGATTTCCCACATAATTTTTTGTGTTGCTGGTGCTGTAACGCACTGGTTTACTCATTATAATCATTGTTTTTATTTTTTTGATTTCTACTATCTTTTTTGCAAGGACTATGCCAAGTAAAAATAAGCATCATTGTATGTCATTTTGTCTTAATATTTAAAATATTAATGACTTTTTGTCATCAATATTTTAAATAAATTCAATTACAAATTTTATTATTAATTGATTATTAGATAATTACGACTTATATTTAATTAAAATTCTCTTCCATCTTGATTCTTATTGATGAAACTTAAAAGCAAATCATTAGCTTTGGTAAATAGCTAGTTCTAAGTAGCGCTCAGAAATAGCAAACCACTAAAGAATAAAGTATTATGCTTGTTCGGCGATTTCTTCAGACTTTATTATTTCCGCTTGCACTACTCTACGGAATAGGTGTTAGTATTCATCAATTCTTCTATAAGTCAGGCTTATTAAAGAGTGTTAGCTTTAGCTTACCTATCATCTCTATTGGCAATTTATCTATTGGCGGCGCTGGTAAAACACCTCATGT
>DAITMC010000156.1:0-8262 GCA_036835365.1 Saprospiraceae bacterium | reverse complement strand
ACGGTCCAAATGCAGCCTGTCCACTCACTGATGCAGATGTCATTTCTTGTAGCGAGGATGCAGGCGGTTGTGCAGGATTTACATCCAAACTTAAATTTGAGGTCATAGAAGGACAAACATTTATCCTACGTATAGGCGGCTGGGGTGATGGAGCACCTGGTGAATCAGGCTTTGGTACATTCGCCTTAACCAATGTAACAGTAAGTGAAGGACCTGCTAATGATAATTGCGCTAATGCCATCACCGTAATGCTTTCTGATTCTATTGCCTTTTCTACACTAGGCGCAACTACAGATGGACCCAGGCACCCGACAGCTTGCCTACCAAGTGGGGGCGCAACACCAGATGTTATCTACAACGATATATGGTACAAATGGACGGCTCAAGAAACAGGCGCCGTAGAATTTAGCACTTGTAATAAAGCAAACTTCGATACCAAAATCGCCGTTTACGGTCCTGATGTAGCTTGTCCTGGTTCAGATGAAAATATCATTGCTTGTAGTGAAGACGGACCAGGTTGTGCTAATTTTGAATCTGTCCTTGTTTTTGATGCTGAAGCAGGCAAAACCTACTTACTCAGAATCGGTGGTTGGGGCAGCGGTGCACCTGGTGAATCAGGCTTTGGTTCTTTTTCCTTGCTGCCTTTCGCACCAACTAATGCACCTGTAAATGATAACTGTTTTGGTGCAATTACGCTAGATTTAGGTGCATCGGATTCTACTTTAGTGCAATTCTCTACAATGGGTGCCAGAACAAGCGGACCAGAACATGAGCCTCAATCTTGCTTTGATGTGGGCGAGCGTTTTGTTTATAACGATATTTGGTACACTTGGACCTCCACTTTCACCGGCACTTTAGAATGGTCTAATTGTGGAACGTCTAATTTTGACTCTAGAATGGCTGTTTATCTGGCTTCTGAAAATGAGTGCGCCATCTCGACAGATTCCCTAATTGGATGTAGCGATGACGGCTTAGACGCTTTCGATAACAACTGTGGCAATTTTACTTCAAGAGCCATATTCCCTGTTATTGAAGGGCGAGTATATAAATTCAGGCTTGGTGGTTGGTCACCTTCAGATGTAGGTGACGGGGTATTCACAGTAAAAAGAGTTGAGCCTGTTCCACCACCAGCAAACGACAACTGTGAAAATGCCGCCGCCGCATTTATTGCTACTGCCGCCGAAGCAGATGCGTTCGATGTGGCTTTTGAAGGTACGAATAGAAGTGCTACGTTCCAAGAGGTGAGTAATCCTGTTTGTCGCGGTTCAGGAGAATATATTGACGTTTGGTATCGGTTTAATTCTGGATTCAATACTGCTTTAGAGTTCCGATTCTTCCCCGTTCAGGAAAGAACAAATTTCATCGTAGAATTATTTGCTGATTGCAATACGACAGCAGATAGCACAGGGGCAAGCTATTGTCTATCTACGGCAGCATTTTCGGGGCGAAGAGCATTTACGGATACTATTTCTGGCTTTTCTGGACAACCTACCGAATGGCTCTTACGCATTTCTACTAGAATCACTAACGAAGCGCCTGGAGAGTTTCTTTTCCAATTGGTTGGTGATCCGTTCAACGTAGGGCTTAACCTACTTGAATTGCAGAACTTTGTATTTTTCCCGAATCCCGCAACACAAACAGCGAATGTACGCTTTGATATAAAAAAAGCATCGAATACGAGAATGAGCATTACTAACGCAATGGGGCAGGTTGTCTTTAAACAGAATTTAGGCTTGCTTTTACCTGGTCAGCAACATTTAGAAATAGATATTGCTAGATTAGCCAACGGTATTTATTTCTTCAACATACAAACAGAGGAAGGATTAAAAACTGTTCGATTTATCAAATCAAATCAATAAATATTTTTTGAATTAGAGCCATAGTATTTTCGGGGGGAACAAAATTTTGCTAATTATTCTATTCCCCCTGAAAATCTTGGCAGTAGCGCAATTATACCAATACTCCGCTTGAGCAAAAGTGAAAGTAGAAATACCGCCTATTAGGTTAAAATTGTCACTACAACTGTTTGTTATATAAGCATCAAATCAGTTTAGAAGTAGCTCCCTTGTTACAGCATGGCTTAACTCTATTTAATTCAAAATCAACTATGCTTCACCAACGAAATACTGATTGTTGTCGTATTCGGAAAAGTAAGATAAGGACACATCCTTGTTCTGGTAAATGATGTTATATTGAAGAAGATTTTTGCAGCAAAAAAATTTAAGTTTAAGGTCAATCCATATTACGTTTGTTGTAACTTTAGTAACAATAATAAAAAAGCGGGTTTTACTTACCATTATTAATCAATAAAATGCTAAAAATTCATGTTTCGATTTGAACACGGCGAGTATTTGTGGGCGTTACTGCTTATTCCATTGATGGTAGGCTTTTTTTTACTAACTTGGCGGGCTAGAAAAAAAGCAATTCAACGGTTTGGCAATCCCAATTTAGTTAGCCAACTCATGCCAGATTTTTCCAACACAAAATATTTACTTAAACTTATTTTGTTCATCTTGAGCTTTACATTTCTAGTAATTGCTATGGCAAATCCACAATGGGGAACTAAAAAAGAAAAAGTGAAACGCAAAAGCGTGGATGTTTTTTTAGCACTCGATGTTTCCTACAGTATGCTAGCGGAGGATGTAGCACCAAGCCGACTGGATAGAGCAAAAAAATTCTTAGAAGACCTTATATTTAAATTGAGAGGAGAGCGACTAGGATTTATCAGTTTTGCGGGAAATGCTTACTTGGAAAGCCCTTTAATGAATGATTATGAATTCATTACGCTAAAAGTAAGAAGTGCTAACCCTTACCAAATCCCTACACAAGGTACTGCAATTAGTGAGGCAGTGGACTTGGCAGAACAGATGTTTAAAGAGGACAACAAAAGCCATAAAGCCTTGATTATCATAACAGATGGAGAAACCCACGACGATGCTACATTAGCTAGTGTACAAACAGCGAGCAAAAACGGCTTAATCATCTTTACAATTGGTGTTGGTACGTCGAGCGGAAGTTTTATTCCAGTGATGGTCAACAACAGAAGTGATTTCAAACGAGACAAGACAGGTAATCCTGTTCGGACAATGCTTGATGAAAATGTACTACGCTCTGTTGCCAAGGCAGCAAATGGCGACTATTTCAACTTGTCGGTAGGCTCCGAGCAAGTACTAGGCGCGCTAAAGAACAAGATAGATCAAGTCCAAAAACAGGAATCAGAGCAGCGTATCTTTCAAGAATATGATAGTTATTTTCAATATTTTCTTGCAGCAGGGCTATTATCTTTAGCTTTGGAAGTGCTTATCTCTTATCGAAAAACAGGATTACTGGAAGGAAGAAACTTATTTGGCGAAGCGTAAGGTGTTAATGAATTGATACAAATGTATGGGACAGGATAAAATAATGGCAAAAATAAAGGCACATGAAAGCAAGATGGCTAAAGTTGCTGTTGCGGATATAGACGGTATTTTGAGAGGCAAAATTATACGCAAAGATAAACTGCTAAAAAGCATAAAAGGTGGATTTAACTTCTGTGATGTTGTTTTTGGTTGGGATGCTAATGATGCTGTTTACGACAATAGCCCAACTACTGGCTTGCATACAGGCTACCCTGATGCTTTCGGAACGATTGACTTAAATACTTTTCGAGAGGTAAGCTGGGAAAACAATATGCCTTTTTTGCTTGCTGATTTTAGTAACGACCCATTAAAAGATATTTGTCCGCGAAGCCTACTAAAAAAAGTGGCACAAAAAGCAGCCGATATGGGCTTTATTCCAATGTTTTCCATTGAATTTGAATGGTTTAACTTTCAAGAAATCCCTCAATCGCTTGCCGAAAAGCAATATAAAAATCCTAAACCGCTCACGCCAGGTAGGTTTGGCTACTCTATGCTGCGCCTAGCACAAAATCATCTTTTTTTTGAGGAATTATACCATTATATGGAAGACTTTGGCGTGCCTATCGAAGGTTTGCACACCGAAACAGGTAATGGTGTGATGGAAGCAGCATTGAGCTACGCGCCTGTGGTGGAAGCGGCGGATAGAGGCGTATTATTCAAAATGGGGGTAAAAGCTATTGCTTACAAACACCAATTTATGGCAAGTTTCATGGCAAAATGGAATGCTAATTTGCCGGGCTGTAGTGGTCATATTCATCAAAGCCTTTGGGATATCACGCAGCAACGCAACCTATTTGCCCACGAATCGGGCATGAGCGACCTGATGAAGCATTATTTGGCGGGTCAACTTCATGCCTTGCCATTCTTATTGCCCATGGTTGCACCTACCGTGAATAGCTATAAACGCTTAGCAGGAGGCGATTGGGCACCCGCTACACTTACATGGGGTTTTGAGAATCGGACAACAGCTTGGCGCATCATTAATAATACTCCCGATGCCACACGTATAGAAGGACGCACCTCAGGGGCTGACGTAAATCCTTACTTGGCAATGGCGGCTTACTTAGCGGCTGGTTTGTACGGGATTGAGCAAAAATTAGCCTTGAATATACCACCAGTGAAGGGCAACGGTTACCAAAAAGAAACGTTTGTAAGATTTCCACTTTCTTTGAAAGCAGCAACACAACAGATGAAAGCATCTGAATTGCCCATTCAATTATTGGGGGAAAAATTTGTGCAGCATTTCAGCGCTACTCGCGAATGGGAATACCAACAATATGAGAAGCAGGTATCGGACTGGGAATTGCGCCGCTATTTTGAAATAATTTAATCTATGTATAACTTAAGCAGGTATTGGTTATTTATTTCTTGTGCTATATTGCAGGACTAATTGTGCCTAACCAATGACAAATATTGATTTTACCACCATCGTAAAATACGCTTGGCTGGAATACGATCCTTCAAGGACAATAAAAACTGTTTCTGATATAAGCGTTCGTGTTTCTACCAATCATGTCTATAAAGTGGTCTTTACCAATGGACACCATGTGTTTGCAAAACTTTCCTACTTTGGAAAATTTGAACACTTTGTCGAAGACCATACCATTATTAATGTGCTTGCCAATAATTTGACAGCGCCTTTTGAAAATTTGTTAGCCCGTTCTTTAATGCAAGGCAATCAGCTTTTTGTTCATCGCTTCAAAAATAGCTTACTCGATGCTTGGGTCGTTTTTTATCGCCCTGTACGCATTGACCAAATGCTACCTCGCCGATTAGAAATGCCTCAAATCCGAACACTAGGTGTTGAAATGGCAACTTTTCATAAAGTTTGTACAGAAGTAAAAAATACAATACCCAAATCTTCAAAAACACTCCATACAGATTTATTGCATTTACTCGATATTTTGGAAACAGATGAGGGACGTTTTTTTCATCGTGGGCATGAAACCTTAATTAAAATACAATGCAACCTCTTTTTTGAAGAAGTCGAGAAACATAGCTTTCAGGTGTTGGAACAAATTCCAGTTTTTGTGGACTGGAATATTGGTAACTTCTCAGTTACTGAAGACACCCATCTTTTCTCTCGTTGGGATTATGATTGGTTCAGGATGAGTTCTAGAATTTTGGATTTTTATTTTCTCAGCCGTGTCGTGTCTGATGTAGGCGACAAGACAGTCTTTACTTACAACATAAGCACGCTTTGGGAAGATCGCTTCATTGAATTTTTGAAAGCCTATCACGCTGTTTATCCTCTAACTGAAATAGAAATTCGCCTATTGCCTGAAGTCTATCGTTTTTTTCTACTCAACTATGTGATTAAAGATGGACGTTATTTCTTCCACGAAATATACGCCACCAAATTACAACGCGAAGTTTATGAGCAACATCTACCCTCCATAGCCCGGAACAATCAAGTACAAAAATTGCTGATGGCTTTGAAAATTTAAACCTTAAAATCAAATGCTATTAAAAGGCAGAAGCTATCTAAAACAGCGGAAGAATGGGACAAATTATAGGCTTCTTTTGTCGAGCAGCCTTAGAACACCCAAGCTAGAGGCAACTGATTTGACCATCCATAGCGTATCAATAGGAAATAGCCACTCTTACAGAACTTATTTTCTGTGGCAGCAACGGCGGGGTAAAGCCTAAATTAAGGTTTACTATTTTGTGTTAGTAAGTATATGGAGGAATAGGATATTAATCCGTCCTAATTAGAAGCGTTTAGTTACCTTTTCCTTTACGACCTTCGACAAAAGGTAACTAATGTTAATTTAATATTGTTGGTCTTCTTTGTAGAATTTATCTCTGTAGATGGCATTCAGTATTTTGTCTCTACGATCTACAGAAGGCTTCGTAAAATACTTTCTCTCTCTCAATTCTTTAGTCATTTGCACTTGACGGTGCTTTCTTTTATAGCGTTTTAAAGCTCTGTCTATTGATTCGCCATCTTTTACGTTGATTATTAGCATAAATTTTACTTAGTTAAATATTAATTTTTTTGGACTGCAAAGATAAGTTTTTTTCTTTATATTGTCAATAAACAAGGACTAAAAATTTTATAATCACCCAACGCTCACAAGCCGCTTAATTTTAATGCCTAAAGCGGCAAATAGTAAGGTCATAAGCGGACTAATATAGTTAAAAATAGCATATACAAAATAATCTACTACGGAAACACCTAAAACCCCTGATTGATAAGCCCCGCAAGTGTTCCAAGGAATCAATACGGAGGTGACTGTACCAGAATCTTCCAAAGTGCGGCTTAAATTCTCAGGTGCTAATCCTCTGTCTTCGTAGGCTTTACTGAACATTTTGCCTGGAATAACTATCGCTAAATATTGGTCAGAAGCAGTTAAGTTAATCGCTAAGCAGCTTGCTACTGTACTAGCAAACAGCCCAAATACAGACTTTGCCATACTTAGCAAGGCACTACTAATCTTCGCCAAGGCACCAATAGCTTCCATTACGCCACCAAACACCATTGCACAAATGATAAGCCAGATGGTACCCAGCATACCAGCCATTCCTCCCGAAGAAAATAGATCGTTTAATGCTTCATTGGTTGTAGGAATAGCACTACTAACCGTCATGGCGGTCATCACTCCTTTATAGGCAGATTGTACGGTCAAATGGTCTGCCCCTGAAATACCTAAGATAATATTGGGTTGTGCAATAATAGCGGCGACGGCGCCCAGTAGCGTTCCAATCATTAAGGCGATTAATGGCTTTGTTTTTCTTACAATTAACACAATTACTAGAATAGGTACAACAAATAACCAGCCATTGATATTGATAGCGCTGTCAATGCTTGCCAAAATCTCGTTCGTGTCCGTTGCGCCGGATGTAGGCTGCGCTAATCCTAAAATAGTGAAAATAACCAACGTAATTAAAATCGAAGGGATAGTCGTGAAGGTCATGTAGCGGATATGCGAAAAAAGTTCTGATCCTGCCATAGCAGCCGCTAAATTAGTTGTGTCAGATAGGGGGGACATTTTGTCGCCAAAGTAGGCACCTGAGATAACTGCACCAGCTACCATACCTAGCGGTAAATTAATTGCTCCGCCAATGCCAATTAACGCAATACCTACCGTTGCCGAAGTCGTCCAAGAACTACCGGTGGCAATTGAAATAATAGCACAAATAATAATAGTTGCTGGTAAGAAAATAGACGGATTTAATATTTTTAAGCCGTAATACACCATCGTAGGAATAATTCCACTCACGAGCCAAGTGCCTGCAAGTGAACCCACAAACAGTAAAATCAGTAACGCACCCGCCGTTGATTGTAAGTTCTTACTGACCTCTTCTAGCATTTCTTCATAGCCTACTTTCTTTGTAAATCCAATGATGGCAGCTACGGCAGCACCTAAAAGTAAGACAAATTGATTAGAGCCACTCAAGGCATCATCACCAAAAACATATACGTTGAAGGCTAACATTCCCACTAAGGCTAGTACAGGAACAAGAGACTCAAAAAGGCTTATTTGCTTGTTCATTTTTGTTTTCTTTAGCTACCAAATTGCTCATCATGGATTGAGCAAGGCAAATATAAAATAAAAACTGGTAGCATTGACCGCCTAGTTAGACTGCTAGGAAATTAGACTAACAAATATTATATCTCGTTAAAAGTAGAATTAGAAATAATTGACTTGAAAGCGTCTTGTGAGAGTGTACCCGGAGCGGGAATTGAACCCGCACGATCGCAATGATCACAGGATTTTAAGTCCTGCGTGTCTACCAATTCCACCACCCGGGCGGGCTAAAAAATGAAAGCCTCCACTTTTTGGAGGCTTTGAGAGCGGAAGACGAGACTCGAACCCGCGACCCCGACCTTGGCAAGGTCGTGCTCTACCAACTGAGCTAC
>DAITMC010000155.1:0-8428 GCA_036835365.1 Saprospiraceae bacterium | reverse complement strand
CAAATGGAGTAAAAGAAGTCTATGTAGTTGCTGTACCAGCAGGCACAAACGGAACGATTAGCTTACCAATTGAAGTACCAGCCGAAGGAGCAGTACCAACAGATGCGATTAACAACACAGTTACTCCAGTGGTAGCAAATGCAGCGATCGGCGTTCGATTCAGAATCACAACGGATATGGATTTGATGAATGTATTCACTAGCGGTGGCGATGCGTCAGTAGGTTCAGCGATAGATGGAGAAGTAGAGGATTACCTAGAAACGGCGGTACTTCCAGTAGAATTGTTGAGCTTTGAAGTAAAAGCAGATGGTTGCGAAGCGATCTTGAATTGGGCGACAGCAAGTGAGGAGAATTTTGCTCACTTCGAGGTAGAGCGCAGCTTGGATGGCAAATCGTTCAAAGCAGTAGGTAAAGTGAAAGGAGCGGGCAACTCAGTGGATTATCGCAGCTATCAATTTGTGGATGAAGTGGTGAGCAACACGCAATACTACCGCTTGAAGCAAGTAGATGTGGATGGTACGTATGAGTATTCAGCAGTGCGTGTACTTGCAGCATCTTGCAAAGCAAAAGGTGGCTTACAAGTATATCCAAGTCCGTTAGCGAACACAGATGAATTGACGGTAAGGTTCTATGCACCAAAAGAAGGGGCAAGCAAACTTATCATCACAGATATGACAGGAAGAAAAGTACAGTTGGTGAGTACAGGAAAAGCCAACGAAGGATGGAACGAGTTGAAACTTGACGTATCGCACCTAGCGGCAGGGGTGTACTTCATCCTTGACCAACAAGGTAACATGGAGCGTTTTGTGATTGCGAATGATTAATCATTCGCAACAAAAAGCTAAAATATCGGCACTGGGCATTTTGCTCAGTGCCTTTTTTTACTAAAAATGTTTCCAACCTTGTGCTTTCAGCGGATGAATCTGTCCTCCTTTAGTATGTAATTTTATACCATCTGCTGGCGCAACAATTTCGCCCATGATGTAGATATCAGGCAGGTACTTTACCTTATCCAAATCTTTAGGATTAATCGAAAATAGGAGCTCGTAATCTTCACCGCCACTTAAAGCGCAAGTAATGGGATCGAGTCCAAATTTAATTGCCATTTCTTGTGCATTGGGATGAATAGGCACACCGCTTTCCTCAATGTAAGCACCAACGCCAGACTGCTTGCAAATGTGGAATATTTCAGAAGCTACACCATCCGAAACATCAATCATCGAAGTTGGTACTAATTGATTTTTGGCAAATAGCGCTATCATATCTTTTCTTGCTTCGGGCTTGAGTTGTCGTTCGATGAGGTATTGTTGTTCTTCAAAATCAGGTTGCGCGCCTGTTTGCTGAAAAATTTGTTTCTCTCGCTCTAAGATTTGTAATCCCAAATAAGCCGCTCCCACATTGCCAGTAACACATAACAAATCACCTATTTTTGCTCCGTTGCGATAGCTCAATTTATCAGGTTCGCCTTGTCCGATTGCCGTCACGCTGATGTACAATCCGCGCGGCGAGGAGGTAGTGTCTCCTCCAATCAAATCCACTTGATAAATGGCACATGCTTCCTGAATGCCTTGATACAACGCTTCTAATGCTTCTACCGAAAATCGATTAGAAAGTGCTAATGAGACGGTAATTTGTTGAGGTTGAGCATTCATCGCATAAATATCAGATAAATTAACGACCACTGACTTATAGCCCAGATAGCGAAGCGGAGTATAAGCCAAGTCAAAATGAATACCCTCTACCAACATATCGGTAGAAACAACGGTCAAAAAATTACCATTTTTAATAACGGCAGCATCATCCCCTACCCCTTTGATGGTGGATTTATTTTTCCGCTCAAAAGATTGGGTCAGATGTTCAATCAATCCAAACTCGCCGAGTTCATTCACGTCAGTACGTTTATCGTGTTCTATCATTTTTATTGAGTCACTATTTAGTGATGGAAACCACTTACATCGTCAACAAGTTGACTTGAAATGTAGTTACCTAAAGGAGAAAAATCATTTGAATAATGAATCAAAAGTTGATGAATCCAAAAGTTGATCAATACCTTATTGATGGGTGTATGCGTTGCAAATTCGGAGGAACGTCAGCATGTAAGGTGCATAATTGGCAAATAGAACTAGCAACACTAAGACAAATTATACTGGAAAGTGGCTTGACGGAAGAAGTAAAATGGGGCGTTCCTTGCTACACTTTTGTGCAAAAAAATATTTTATTGATAAGTGCTTTAAAAAATTATTGCTGCCTGAGTTTTTTTAAAGGCTCACTCCTTAAAGATACCCACAATATTCTACTCAAACAGGGTGAAAATTCACAAATTGCACGAATTATTAAGTACAATAATACTGCACAAATTGTTGAACAACAAGCAATAATAAAAAAATATATCCTTGAGGCTATTGAGCTGGAAAAAACAGAACAAAAAGTTACCTTGAAAGAAACTCCTCAACCACTACCAGATGAACTTTTACATAAGTTTAGTGAACTCAATGGATTAAAACAAGCCTTTTTTGCATTAACTCCTGGGCGACAAAGAGGGTACATTATTTATTTTTCTCAACCAAAACAATCACAATCTCGAATAAATAGAATTGAGAAATGTGTAGAGAAAATTTTAAATGGCGAAGGTTTGAACGACAAATACCGTCGTTAACATTAACAGTAAATATTTTGACTATCTTTTACAAAACCCTCTTTTACTCCTGTTCGCCGCTTTTATAATTCGATGACAAACCTATGGAACAATTTATTGTTCTTTGTCAACTATCGAAAACATTTGACATTAATAGACATGGCATACAAAAGTCTTAGACAAGCAGCACTGGATTTAGAAAAACATGGTCAACTCGTGCGCATCAAAACAGAAGTTGATCCAAACTTGGAAATAGCAGAAATTCATAGAAGGATATTTGAGGCTCAAGGACCAGCTATCTTATTTGAGCGCGTTAAAGGTAGCCCCTTCCCAGCCCTATCCAATCTTTACGGCACTTTTGAACGTACTGACTTTTTGTTTAGACATACCATCAAGCAAGTGCAAAAGGTCATTGAATTAAAAGCAGACCCTGCTAATTTTTTCAAAAACCCTCTTCGCTACACGAGTGCGCCATTCACAGCACTGTCAGCATTGCCCAAACGCAAACTTTTTAATGCACCCATCTTACATGGCACGACAACTATTAACCAACTTCCTTTAATAAAATCTTGGCCCATGGATGGCGGTGCATTCGTAACCATGCCTCAAGTGATTACCTTACCTCCAAAGACAAAAAGTATGATGCAGTCCAATATTGGAATGTATCGAGTACAACTCTCTGGTAATGAGTATGTAATGAATCAAGAAGTTGGAATGCATTATCAGCTACACCGAGGTATTGGCGTACACCATACCATGTTTAACGAAACGGATGAACCTTTTCGAGCTTCGGTAGTCATTGGTGGACCGCCTTCCTATGCTTTTGCCGCGATTATGCCGTTGCCAGAGGGCTTAACAGAAATGACTTTTGCCGGCATGATGGGCGGACATCGCTTTGGCTACGTTTGGAAAAATGGTCATATTTTACCTGCTTTTGCGGATTTTGTCATCACTGGCGTAATCAAAAAACAAGAAAAAAAACCAGAAGGTCCTTTCGGTGATCATTTGGGCTATTATAGTCTTCAACACGATTTTCCAGTCATGGAAGTTGAAAACGTATATTACCGAAAAGATGCCATTTGGCATTTCTCTGTCGTTGGGCGACCGCCTCAAGAAGATAGCAGTTTCGGCTATTTGATTCATAATTTAGTAAAACTGTTAACCCCACAGGAATTTCCTGGCATCAAGGAAATTAATGCAGTAGATGCTGCTGGTGTTCATCCTCTACTCTTAGCCATTGGTAGTGAGCGTTATATGCCCTTCCGCGAGCGAAAACCTGAAGAAATTATCACGCAAGCCAACCGCATTATTGGTTCTGGGCAAACTTCTTTAGCTAAGTTTTTATTCATTGCAGCGCATGGCGACGATCCCAATTTGAGTACTCATCATATGGACGACTATTTCCGCCATGTATTGGAAAGAATTGATTTGACGCGCGACTTACATTTCCAAACTCGAACCACTATTGATACCTTAGATTATTCTGGCTCAGGTTGGAATGAGGGGTCAAAAGTAGTTATTGCCTGCTGTGGAGAAAAAAAGCGTACGCTAGAGGCAGCACTACCAAACGATTTTTCCTTACCTAACGGATTTAGCAACCCTAAATTTGTGCAACCCGGCATATTGGCGATTCAGGCAACGCCATTCACTGGTGAACAAGATAGAACAATGATAGATATATTGACTCAGTACTTAGAACACTTTGATTTACAGCATATTCCAATGATTGTTATCTGTGATGATAGCCAGTTTTTAACAGCAACTTTCAATAATTTTCTATGGGCTACCTTCACCAGAGCCAACCCATCACATGATATTTA
Organism: Saprospiraceae bacterium; assembly: GCA_036835365.1. GTDB lineage: Bacteria > Bacteroidota > Bacteroidia > Chitinophagales > Saprospiraceae > JAAUTG01. The sequence continues at coordinate 3,973 of DAITMC010000155.1, read as the reverse complement.
CGGTGTGGGTAGCTTTATTGAATTTAAACATTGGGGGTGCAAACACGCACTCGTCATAGATGCACGTATTAAGCCACATCATGCACCAGTGTTGGAAACTGACCCTAAAGTAGTTCAGAAAGTGGACCGTTTATTTAGCAAAGGAGGGGAGCTTTACGGCTTGATTTAACCTTTTCAAATAGGCTTAATTAAAAGCGTTTTTTTCATTGAGCCTATTTGAAAAAACGCAGTTACTTTTTAAATTTGATACTACAACCAATTGCTTTTGTAAAGCTAGGTGTCGGTTCGTCACCGTTTTCAATTGCCTTAATTGCACTAGTAACATAATTGATTTTAACCTCTTCTTCGTTTTGAGGGCTATCATCAATAGCGCCAATATAACGAACTTTTAAATTGCGATCCAAAACATAAACGTGCGGCGTACGCTCTGCTCCAAATTGGCGAACCACTTCTTGCTTAGCATCTAATAAATAATACTGATAACCTACTTCTTTAGCTCTTTCTTGCATATATCCAAAACCGTCCTCTGGTTTAATACTCACATCATTAGGCATAATGTTAATCACGGGATAGCTTTTGCCATACTTTGATTGCATTTCCACCACTCTATCTTGATATAACACAGCAAAAGGACAAGAATTGCAGGTAAAATTAATAATAAACCCTTTAGCATCCTTGAAATCAGAAAGACTAATCATTTTACCATCTATATTTTTCAACTTGAAATCTTTAGCTGTGTCGCCCACTTTTAGACCTGCGACACCATAGGTTGCGGCTACAAAAACGACAAATACGGATGCAATAGTAAGGCTATTAATAATTATTTTTTTCATAAAGCGAATAAATTGGATAAGTGAAAAAATAAATCTCAAGAACAGAACAAACGTTTAACCGATAGGGTTTTACATCATATTTTTTACTGCATTCTCTAGCTCCTCAAAGTCAGAAAATTGGTCACTAAAAAACTGACGTGCTTTACCTTTATAAATAACAGTCACAGGTATTGCTCCGCCCCAGTTGGCATCCACTTGATTAATCCAGTTGTTGTACTTATTATCTGTCAACACAACGACTTGAGAGCGGAGAGGTTGTTTTTCTAAAAACGGTTTAAGTTTAGTTTCTAACTGGCGTTTAAAATCGAGGCTCACTAAAATAACTTTCACTTTTTGTGATTGATATACTTCATTAATTCTCTCAAAATAAGGCAATTCTTCTACACATGGTGCGCACCAAGTTGCCCAAAAATTAATCACATAAAGCGTATCATTTTCTTGCTGAAAGAGGGGTTCGATACCCTCAAAGCTATCGTAAATAGGGACTTCGCCAATGGCAGTAGGTAAGTAAAAAACCTCTTTGGTAGTAGCAACTTCGACCTCCTCTACCTTTGACGTAGTTATGGGCTTGTCTTCTAGCTTTGTTTTTTCTGTGCTGCAAGCGCAAAGAAAAGACACATAAAGTAGTAGTGTAGCATTAATGCGTTTCATAAATTGATCTTTTATTAGCTAGAACGAAAATTCACCCTCTTTATTCAAATTTTCTGGAAAAGAAATTGGTCGAAAGGGATTCTGCCCCTACCGACCAATTATTATCTTAAACCTAAAAAAGCCCTTCAATTCTAATTATCCTTCTGAACGCTGTCTTGCGGAGTAGTTGATTTTCAATTGATTTGCCTTTCTCAAAGCTGTCTTTAAGTCATTAACAATACCCATTGTTATACTTCCATCCACTTTCAAGGAGCTATAAATAGCCCCATGACGTGATTCGGGTACTTTCAATTTATGCTTCTCCAAAAATAGGGGAATCTCCCCTTCGATGTTAGTTCTACTGACTAACTTATCATTAAGCTGAAGCATCGGGCTTGTTCCGTAAAGCGTTTGATACTGTGAAGTTGGTTTACCGATATAAATATTATTTACCAATGATTTGTCCTTAATCTTTGTTAATTCCGTTGCTTGCGGAATAGAAACATTAATTTTTAAGGAGGAATCACGCATCACAGTAGCTACCATGAAGAAGAAAAGCAACATAAAGATAATGTCAGGCAATGACGCCGTAGAAATTGTTGGATTAGATTTTCCTCTTTTTTTTGAGAATTTTCCCATAACTTATTTTTTTATAAACTACATCTTTAAAATGTAATTTTGATTGAATGATCATCTTATCCCTCCGTACCGAAATCGGTTGGCTCTGCTTCTGATAATACGAAAGGAATTTCAGTACGAATTACCCTTTTCTTTGCATCAGGCATTTCATCACTGTAGGGCTCACCATACAAACGCTGAGAAAGTTCATCCCAAAGTTCCTGATAAGCTGCTTTCAACTCATTATACACTTCTATGTAAACCGCATATTTAGTAGAGCGATCATTCTTTAATGAAATAATTGCTTTTTGAGGCGATTCCGCCAAATCCTCTCTTTTAGTAGGATTGTTAATAAACTCTTTTGCACGCTCTCTCAACTCATTGATGTTGGCTAGTTCTCCCCTTACCAAGAGTTGGTTGTCTGCATTCACTAGAACTGCAAACACATTTCGTTTGTTCAACTTAGCGGGGTCAGGTGCATCTTCTGACCAAGGCGGCAACAATACTTGGATTCCTTTATCCTGCGCAATTGTGGTGGTTACCAAGAAGAAAATCAACAACAAGAAAGCGATATCCGCCATAGAGCTTGCGTTAATTTCATTGCTGGTGCGATTTTTTGATCTAGCCATAAGATTTTTGTTTTATGATGAAAAAGTCAGATTTTTGTTACCAACCTATTCCACCGAATCCTATTTAAAAAGATTAATTACTTCAAATACTAAGAAAGTAACCAAAGCGATACCTGCCAAAACAGCCGTTGTAATGATAGAACCACTGATAAACTTACTTTGCTGTGCTGTTACTTCAAATTGTTTTTCTACTGCTTGCACATCCGCAGGAGCAGCCGATGGGTCAACAGAAGAATAAATTAAGAAGAAAATGCCTAGTAATGCCGCAATGCCAATTAGTCCTCTCAATGCTGATTTAGGACTACCCGCCATTTGTAATAGACCAAACACTACGGCTGCCACAAGGCAAAGCACCGTAAGGATAATAGCTGCATAAAATCCAATATTAAATATATTGGTAGTCCACTGATCTTCTCTTGATTGCATGTTGAATTGCTCCAAACCAGAGAAAGCAGACAGTAAAAATATAACAGTCAATAAGGCACCAACGCCAAAGGCTAATGCTTGACCATTTTTAGCTAAAAAATTGTACATAACTATATTTTTTTGAATTAAGTACTTAGAATTAAGATTGACGACTCTCCTGAGGAGAAAGCGTCAATCCTATATTTATTTCTAAAAACCAAATTTATTTTCTGAACACATTATTAGTAGCCAAAATATCTACTAGAGAAACTGAAGCATCTTCCATTTTATTGACAATGCTATCAATTTTTGATACAATATAATTGTAAAAAATTTGAAGAATAATCGCTACAATAAGACCGAATACTGTTGTCAAAAGTGCCACTTTAATACCACCCGCAACTACGTCTGGACGAATATCACCTGCCGCTTCGATTTTGTCGAATGCTTGAATCATCCCGATTACTGTACCCATGAAACCTAGCATTGGCGCAATCGCAATGAACAATGAAATCCATACTAATCCTTTTTCTAAAAGCCCCATTTGTACACTACCATAAGAGGTAATAGCACGCTCAACTGCCTCCGGACCGTCTGCTGCATTTTTCAAACCCTCGAACATAATGCTTGCTGTTGGTCCATTAGTAGAACGAGCCACCTCTTTTGCACCCTCGATGTCTCCTTCTCCCAAACGCTCATCAATGCGCTTCATTAATTTGTCTGTGTTAGTAGAAGCTACATTTAAAGTGATAATGCGCTCAATACAGAAAGCCAGACCTAAGATTAAGCAAACTAATACTAAGCTCATGAAGCCCCAACCACCTTGGATGAAGTACTTTTTAATAACCTGAAGTGCGC
>DAITMC010000154.1:0-8500 GCA_036835365.1 Saprospiraceae bacterium | reverse complement strand
TGGAGTAGCAGATGACATCGCTATGAAAAAAGCGGTCAATTGCCTCCAGAAATTTACCTTGTACAACTAATTCATCAAGTTGTGTAAGCTGTTGCTGAAGATTCATGCTGATTTAATGTTTAATTATGATAATATAATTGAATGCGTATTTTCAAGTGAATAAGCGTACAATAAATTTAATTATGAACGCTATGCGATTTTCTTTTTTTCTTATTTGGTATTGGAGTTACCTCAATCAGCACGTTTCATTTACAAAGGCTAATATTAGTTATTTTATAGGGCTACTTCACTATCTTTTACATTAACTTAATGTTAAAAATCAATTATTTTATTCATTTTTTTTCTGCACATTACGGCTTTATTTTATGCTCAACGATTCCCACCATTTATTCTTCGGAGGATGAGCTGTAATTTTTTGTATATTTTCTTTATCAATATCATTAAATTCTAACGAAAAGGCATGAAGTGCAATTCCATTTTCCTCATATTCTTTGCTCGCACCATACTTAGCATCTCCTACAATAGGACAATCAATGGACGATAATTGTACTCTTATTTGATGAAATTTCCCTGTTGAAGGGCGGACTTGTAGTAATGTGGCTTCTTCCGTTGATGTCAATATTTTGTACGTCAAATGACATAGTGTAGTTTCCTTTTTTTGTGTATCATGTAAGATTGCTCGTTTATTTTTTTGGTCTTTCTCTAGCCAATGCACCAATTCGCCTTCCATTAATATTGGGCGATTTTCTACAATAGCCCAATATTCTTTTTGGATTTGCTTTGTGGCAAATTGTTGGTTCAACCATTTTAGTGCACTTTTCTTTTTTGCTACAATCATCACTCCAGAAGTAACCCTATCTAAGCGATGCACAATGCCTACAAAAGGTTTTTTTTTCTTTTCTGCGAAGTAATTAACCAATATTGTTTCTACACTCTGAGGGTCAAATGGATTTTGTTCCACACTCCAACCATTAGGTTTATTAATCAATACATAATTGTCGGTTTCCATCAGAATAGTCAATGAATTAGTTGCTTTCATCATTATTTTTTTCTCATGTATGAACATTTATTGTTACTTTTCCTTTTCACACTATCAATAAGTGCTAAAATAGTTGCTTGCAAACAATCTTTACCAAAGATTAAAATGTTCTTGCAAATAGGTATTATTAATATCAACCTGACACTACATAATTCAGCGAATTAATGAAAATACAACAACTGCCTTTCCAAGAAATCCCACAATTTAGTGAACGTGATATTGCTTATGTAAATGCTCACCCCAAACTTAGACCTTTTTACAAATATGATGTCGCGCTGGAAGCCTTCGGTCAAACGATAAAAGATAAAGCGCAACAGCCCATTAATAGGACAGTTCTGGTGGAAGTGCTACAAGAACAATACCAAGCTTTCTCTACGCACGAGTTAGTACAACGGCAAATTCAATCATTGGCACAATCACGCACTTTTACCGTAATAACTGCCCATCAACCTAGCCTTTTCACTGGACCGCTTTATTTTATCTACAAAATATTTTCTGCCATCAATTTAGCAGAGCAACTCAATCAGCATTATCCCGAACATCATATTGTACCTATTTTTGTACTTGGCAGTGAAGATCACGATTTTGAGGAAATCAATCATTTGCATTTATTTGGCAAAAAGATAGTTTGGCAAAATGAAGAATCAGGTGCAGTAGGGCAAATGCAAACTAATTCTCTAAAAACAGTTTTGGAGGAACTTAAATCGGTACTCGGTAATTCTGAAAAAGCAGAGGATGTTTTTCAGCTTATTCAACGTTGTTTTACCACCCATTCAACATACGGTACAGCCACACAAGTCTTTGTGCATGAGTTGTTTAAGGATTATGGCTTAGTGGTTTTCAATATGAATCATCCAAAACTAAAGCGGGCATTTATACCCTACATAAAGGAAGAAATTTTACACCAGCCTTCTAAAGCGATTATTGAACAAACCCAAATAGCATTATCCGAAGCAGGCTTTACAGCACAAGCTATGCCAAGAGATATCAATTTCTTCTACCTATCTGCGCAGTCGCGCGAGCGTATTGTGCAAGAAGGTGCTATTTTCAAGGTACTCAATACCCCTATTACTTTCACCGCTCAAGCGATGGAGCAAGCCATTGAAATGCACCCCGAGCGATTCAGCCCTAATGTAGTGATGCGTCCTATTTACCAAGAAGTAATTTTACCCAATTTAGCTTACATTGGTGGTGGTGGTGAATTGGCATACTGGCAGGAGCGATTAGCTCAATTTGAACATTTTAAAGTCAACTATCCTATGCTGGTGCGGCGCAATTCTGTACTTTGGGTGGACAAAAGCACGCAACAGCGCTTAGAAAAATTAAATTTAAGTATTGAGCAATTACTTGGCGATATAAAAGTATTGATAAAACAGTACGTGCAAGAAAACTCCGAACGAGATTTGAACCTAACGACAGAGAAAACGCAAGTAGAAAAGATATTTGAAGGTATCCTGCAAAAAGCCATTGAAGTTGACCCAACACTAGAAAAGGCGACCTCCGCAGAACTAGCAAAAGTATTGAATGCAATGAGTGGCTTAGAAGCCAAATTAATGCGCGCTGAGAAAAATCGGTACGATGTTACTATTAATCAAATTCGCAACTCCAAAGAAAAACTATTTCCAAGCAATGGTTTACAAGAACGATACGATAATTTTTTAGGTATTTATTTGAAACATGGCATCACCTTTTTTGATACCCTAAAAACACATCTTAATCCGTTGCAAAAAATGTTCACGGTTATCAGCGAAGTATGAGTTATGTAGAAAGCGACTTGGTTTTTAATTTTCCTGAATGTTGGATAGTCAAAAAGTACGACCAACATCCTTTTTACAAAGGAATGAGCGGTGTTGGTTTATCGGCGGTTGATTTTATTGTCGTAACTCAAGACGATACCATTTTATTGATTGAAGTTAAGAATTACCGTTATCGTCCAGCGTCACAATTATCACATATCAGCGGATTGTTGCGCAATCATGAAGAGGGCTTAGCTTACTTGTTTATTCAAAAGCTAGAAGGAACTATCACAGGCATCAATGCTATTGCCACTTACTATTCTAAAAGCGCATGGTATCGTGCTTGGTATATTTTACTTAACAAAGTGGGTGCAAGATATTTTTTGTTAAGCAATGACCGCCTATTTTGGCTTTGGCTAAATAAGCAAATTCAACAAACGCCAAAGCGCGTAGTACCCATACTTTGGTTAGAACTACCTGAACATTTAGTCCAATATCAAATCGAATTGGAAGAAAGAATAATAGCCCAAATGCAAACATTAAAATACGCTGTACCTCAAATATGGAGTTTAAGCACCCCTCATTTATCCTTTGAAGTAAAACCTGTTTACCGTTAATTAATTTGCTCTAGCAAAGCTAATAATTCACCTAAAATCATAGCAGTAGCTCCCCAAACTAAGTTGCCCTTTACATCAAAATGAGGAACATCCTTGAGTTGAAACCCATTCGCCGCTCGTATATCTATATATTTGACATTGTTTTTATCCAACAGTAAAGAAAGAGGCGTTTCGATTAAGTTGCTCACCTCACTGGCTTGGAGTTGAAAGTGCGGTTGGCTAGTTAAATAACCCACAAAGGGATAAACCAAAAAATTACTAATCGGAATATACAATGAACTTAGCTGTCCTATGACTTGGATTGCCTGAGCTTTAACACCGATTTCTTCTTCTACTTCACGGCGCGCCGTCCACTCAAAGTCAATATCAGTGCTATCATATCGCCCGCCGGGAAGACTAATCTGACCGCTATGCCGATCATTAGGATTGTTGGAAGTCCTTTGAATCAAAGGGAGGTACCATTGTTCTTCCTTTTCATAAAACAGTATCATTACACTTGCAGGCACCGCTGTTGTAGGTACATTAGTAATAATTTGCTGCTTAACATAGCCCATTCTGGTTTGAGCCACTACGCCCGGCAAAGATGAATGTAGTAGCGCTTGTTCCAAATTCTTAATCAGCATCGTTGTTCTATCTTGAGTTACAAGAAGCATAACTGCTTATGCTCAAGATTGTTGCACTGCTGGCAATCACTATTTAAGTCCAGCGTTTGCTTTCTGTAAGTACTGCTCCAGAGCAGTGGTCATAGATGAAACGCCTGGAGCGGGTGCTTTTATGTTGACTGTTAATCCTCTTTCCTCTACTGCTTTTTCCGTAATGTTGCCAAAAACAGCAATTCGTGTATCGTTTTGTTTAAACTCAGGGAAGTTTTCGTATAGCGATTCTATACCCAGTGGTGAAAAAAACACCAACACGTCATAAGTTACATCGCTCAAATCAGAAAGATCGCTGCTTAAAGTGCGGAACATCAGTGCTTCTTGCCAATCAAAATTTTCTTTTGTCAAATATTCTGATACATACTGACTTCCTAAGTTAGAGCAGGGTAGTAGAAAATTTTCTTTGGCTTTATGTTTAGTCAATGCTGTAGCTAAGTCTTCTATTTCTTTTCTACCTACAAACACCTTTCTTTTTCGATAAGTGATAAACTTTTGGAGATAATTAGCAATCGTTTCTGTCAAGCAAAAATATTTGGTATCCAAAGGCATTTCGATACGCATTTCTTCACAAATACGAAAAAAATGATCAATAGCATTTTTACTTGTTAGTACAACAGCCGAATATTCATTAGGACGAATACGCTGTTTTCTAAATTCTCTTGCTGTTAAGCCTTCTACGTGGATGAATGGTCGCCAATCAATGGTAAGTCCATACTTTTGTTCCAATTCGTAGTAGGGTGATCTATCAGGTTTGGGTTGAGATACCAGAATTGTTCTTACTGGTTTGTAAACTGCTACCTGCGCGTTACCTTCTGCTGCCATTCAGCTGTAGTTTTATTTTAATTCCTTCTTAAAATCACTAAAGATTATCCCATTGCTATCAGTGCCAGTTTAGCAATCATTAATGTCGGGATTATTTCGACAGCGCAAATATACAACAAAAAGTGAAACCTATAAGAAGTTATAAATTGATTACCAAGAATAATGCCTCTAACCGCTCGCCAAGCATAAAAAAGGGCGATAAAAGCAATACCTCCCCATAATAATCCCGTTTTTATGTTGGGCTCTGCATAAAGTAACCCAATATTAAGAGGTACTAAAAGTGCGCCTAAGGCTATACCGAAAGAAACAATAAGATGTTCGTAAAGACGGACTTCCTTTGTAATAGGGAAGATAAAGCGCAAGCAGAGTAGGACTAAATGCTTTACTGAAACAATCGTAGCTACTAATGAAATACCTAATAAAACATCAAAAAAAATATTGGAAGTAATGGATATGTTGTAATAGCGTAGTGCTAAAGCCAGAAATATCCCCATATTTACCAAAGCAGCTATATACCATAATGTATTAGCAATGAGTGCAATAGAATTAACATCCCTCAAACTTTGTCCCAATCGAGTAAGACTAATGACATTGATGTACGACTTTACGAAAAAAGAGCGAAAGGCAGTAAATAAAAACGCTAAAGGTAACAAGGTGAGCAAGGCAATACCAAACTTTCTTGGCACCTCTTTGGCATCATCAACTACTGGAGTTATCTCAACTATTGGTTTTTCAATGGCTCGACTAGGTACCTTCCCTACCGCTGCTGAGTGCCCCCCCCTAAATACATCAAAAGGATTCTTCTGCGACTGTACCACCAAAAGAGGTACGGTGATAGTTTCTTGCGGTATCTTCCCTTTCTCCAGTCGGCTCGGAATATCGAAAGGATTAGACATTGCTTGCACAAATACCAGTTGATACAAGAAGAAAAATAATATTGAGCTCCACCACTTGAACATATGTATCTTCGTCGTTAATTGTTGAAACTATCTGCAAAAATAGAAGAAAAAAATAAAAATGAAGGGCTTACCGCGAGTAATGTGCTACGATTGTGCTGTAACTAAAAAAGCACTCATAACATGATGCGTCATAAGTGCTTAATCTTTGGCTGTGGGCGATAAAGGATTCGAACCTTTGACCCCCTGCTTGTAAGGCAGGTGCTCTGAACCAACTGAGCTAATCGCCCTTAGTTTGAAAATATCTTTATCTAATTTTCAAATCGGAATGCAAATATAAGCGCATTATTTTACTATCAAAATAGGGAATCACTTTTTTTTAAAAAAATTATTCCCCTTTCAAACCAACTCCATTACCTGAATTACTTGTATCTTTATTTTGTGTTCGTAAGCATTAAACTATTACGCATTGAAAACAAGAAAATCGCTATGAAAAATACTGCTCGTCGCATTGCTATCTTCTTTTTACTCTTTATTTCCGTGTCAGTCATTGCCACAACAGCCATCACGGGGCTATTTGAAGATCGTATTGGCAGACAAATAGTAAAAGAAGTAAATAAAAGCCTAAAAACAGAACTACAAATCAAAGAAGTTGATTTATCGCTCCTGCGAGCGTTCCCAAATGCTGCCGTTAATTTAAAAGAGATTCTACTGAAAGACACCAACGATAAGCCGCTACTTACCGCCCAAAACCTATCTTTTCGTTTTAAGTTGTTCAGCTTGTTTAGCGAAAAAATTAAAGTAATGAATGCTTTAGTGGAAAATGGAGTATTAGCTATTCGGTATGATAAGCGTGGAAAACCAAACTACGATGTATTTGTGTACGATGAGTCTGCTACGGAACAAGAATCTCAAATCGCTATTTTATTGCAGGAAGCAAGGTTGAGCGCAATACAACTTATTTACGAAGATGCTACGCAACAGCAGCAAGTACAAATGCAAGTAGAGGAGGCTGTTTTCGCAGGCGATTTTTCTGCGGATGCTTTTTCATTAATCAGCAAAGCCAATTTAATTTCTGATAGTATCACTTATCAAGAACAAAAATTTCTGCCTAACAAACGTATTAGCTACGATGCTAAAATTGCGGTTAATTTAAAAGAAGGTAACTACACGGTCGATCGTGCTACAATAACGGTAGAGGGTAATCCATTCAGTTTAGATGGTTCTGTAGTGACGACCAATCAATACACAGATTACGATTTGATTATCAAGAAGAATAGTGGCAATTTAGAAAATGTATTGCAGTTGCTTCCTGAACAATATTTGGCACAACTAGGTGATTTTTCTAGCAAAGGCGAGTTTTACTTCAATGCTTTCATCAATGGCAGGTCTGCCAAAAACTTAGTACCTGAAATAGATGTAGAATTTGGCTTAGATAAGGGGCAACTCAATAGTCCTCGCCTAGCAGACAGCTTTCGGGATGTTTCTTTTGATGCTCGATACAACAACGGTGCGAAATTGCGAACGCGAAAGTCCATTTTTGAAATTTCAAAGTTCAAAGGTTATTTTGACCGTGAATTAATTGAATTGCAGCTTCGAGTGGATGACCTCAGCAATCCAATGATTGATTTTAACTTGGACGGAGCCATCCCACTGAAAGCAGTATATGGTTTGTTCAACAACCCCAATATCAAAGCAGGCATTGGCGAAATAGAAGTAGAAAATTTAGTCCTGAAAGGGAAATACAGTGATATGCAATCGCCAAGTACCATTAGTCGAGTATCCATTAATGGAATAGCTCGATTCGACGATGCAGGGTTGACCATCAATGGCGAGAAAATGCTATTTGATAAAGGTGAATTAGTGCTAGAAGGCAATAATTTATGGGTTAAAGAAGTCAAAATACAAGGAGCAGATAGCGAGATATTGCTTAATGGAGAATTTACCAATCTCATTCCTGTCCTGTTAGCGGATTCACTTAATACGCAACAAGTAGAACTCATTTTTGATGCTACTTTGAATGCTCCTATGATGGATCTTGATCGGCTAATTGGATTAACCACTCCACCTGTAGAGGAAAAGAAATTAACGGAAGAAGTGGTGGACTCCCTACAAACAAAAGCTATCCAGCAGCGAGAGTCGTTCACTAAATTCTTGAAAGGCAAATTTGCTGCCGATGTAAAAGCCTTTAACTACGGTAAAATAAGCGGACAAAATTTCAAAGGTGCACTTCAGTTTGACAACAACAAAATGACCATTAAAGGCAACACCAACGCCATGAAAGGCAAGTTTGCTTTGGATGGCGAAATGTACTTTGAAGGAAAACGCTATTTGAAAGCACGAATAATTTGCCAAGATATTGACGGCAAACAATTTTTTTACGAATCAGATAATTTCGGACAAGATATTCTGACTGATAAACACATCAAAGGCACTTTAACGTCTAAAATCTCCATAGATGCTTATTGGGACGATAATTTGAATTTTGATTACGACAAACTGAGGGTACTATCCGAACTAAACATCAAAGATGGGGAACTCAATGATTTTGAGCTATTCAAAAGTTTTTCGACTTACATTAAAATGCGCGACTTGGAGCAGGTTCGTTTCACTGACCTAACCAACTGGTTGGAAGTACGCAACAGCAAGATTTACATTCCTGTGATGTTCATCCAAAGCAATGCCCTCAACTTAATACTCAACGGAATGTATTCTTTTGATTACGATTTTGATT
>DAITMC010000153.1:0-8609 GCA_036835365.1 Saprospiraceae bacterium | reverse complement strand
GCAGAAGGTGCAGCAGCAGGTAAATTTGAAGCAACAGGCAATAAGTTCACCTTAACAGCAGAACAAGCAGATGCTTTGAGGGATGAGCGTATTTATTTGAATATTAACACATCAACGGCAGCCATCAGGGGACAGCTATTGAATGAATTTAACCAAGCGCCAAGAGGAGATATCGAGATTCTAGAACCCACGAATGGCTTCTTCTTTAGGTCGGAAGGCGACCCAACTTCTCCATTGCAATTGAGATGGCAACAACCAATGGATAATAACCGAATTTATTATATTTACCAAACCTCTACCTTCAATGATTTTAGAACGATTGATGATGAAGGTATTTTAAACATTACAGGAAATACTTTAAGAAGTAACTTAGGTGCATTGGATACTGCCTTGATGTTCAAAGGATTATCCATAGGCGATACCATTCAACGACATTATCGTTTGATTGCTTCAGATGGTGCTTTACAAACCGTAGGAAAGAGTAATCTTATCACCGTAGTTCGTGGGCAGGTAGTGCAATCGCAAGGAATTGATTTAGAAATTTCTATTACTACCCCACCAGGGTTCTACCAAGCCTTCCAAGAAGTGCCCTTCCAAATCAAAGTAATTAACAAGGGTCCTCAAACAGCAAGAGATATCTTCGTGAGCGCTCCTATACCTAGAGGCATGGCATTCACTAGCGCAACGCCTTCCAGTGGAATGTATAATACCTTTCTCCAATGGTGGAATTTTAGAGAATTGGCAGCAGGAGATACCGCTACACTGGATTTGACTTTATTTACTTTGGTTGATGATCGCCCTATCGTCAATTTCGTGGAAATCATTGGTGCTTTACCTCGTGATATTGACTCAACGCCCAACAATGGAATGCCTCCTACACCTAGAGAAGACGACGAAGCTGCTGTTACTATTTTCCCAGTGCCTGTTATTAAAGGTGGCGATACTAGCGATTTAGCACTATCTATTATTGCTTTACAAGATACCTTTACCCAGTTTTCGGAAGTTCCTTATCTACTCACGCTCATCAATCGAGGTCCAGATACCGCTGCTAACATCAAGGTGAGTGCATTAATTCCAGAGGGGATGGCGTTTACTAGTGCAGAGGCTTCTAATGGTCGCTACGGTGTGGTTACACAGGATTGGACACTACCTTTCCTTGGAGCAGGCGATACGGCTACACTAGAGTTGGTGTTATTTACACTAATTGATAATCGTCCAATTACGCTGTTCACACAAGTTATTGCGAGCGACCAATTCGATCCAAATTCTACGCCAGCCAATGATACAGATAATGTACCAGATGAAGATGATGAAGCAGCAGCTACTATTTTTCCAAGAAATGGGGTACGAGGTGGCGAAATAGCCGATTTAGAATTGAGCCTGTCTATTGACAGAACAGAATACCAAGCCTTTACTAATTACGTCTATACGTTTACACTAATCAATGATGGTCCTGATGATGCCTCTAATATTTTTGTAGATGCTCAATTGCCCGATAGTTTGGTTTATACAAGCAAAGCAGCTTCTATTGGTGATTGGAATAACTTTTTTCAGTTTTGGTTCGTGCCATTTTTGAGAAGTGGTGAAACCCAAACACTGAAGTTGAATCTATTTACCTTAGCTAGACAAACGCCAATTACGTTCTTTACACAAATTATTAGAGTGGATCAAACTGACCCAGATTCTACGCCAAATAACAATACAGATGGCATTCCGAGAGAAGATGATGAGGCAGCTATCACTATTAGCCCAACAAATAGAGCTAATGGAATAGAAACACGCTCTTTAGACCAACCAGTCTTATTATCTAGTACCTTATTTCCTGTGCCAGCATCAGAAAAAATCAATTTATTGCTAGAAATGAGTAGCCCTCAAGCATCTACCATTCGTATTTTAGACGCTACGGCTAAAGTGGTTATGGAACAAACAGCACTACTGGTAGAAGGAACAAATCAATTAGCGTTTGATATTCAAGCATTGCCTGCTGGCATTTACGAACTGGTGATTAACGAACAAGCATATTCCATTCGATTTGTCAAAACAAATAATAATTAAATTGCTCTATTGGGCATAAAGTTGACCCAACTTATTCGTTAAGTTTTTAAAAAAGGACGAAGAAGTACAAATCCTTCGTCCTTTTTTTGTCCTCTTTTGCTATAAACTAGGCTTAAAATATCCTACTATATCGTCATTTTAACAGTTTTCGAAAAGAACTTTTCCTCTTTGTCTTGTTTTAAAAGAATCAATTCGTTAACTTAGCAGCCGTTCTGAATAATCATCGTTTATGTTTTAGCAATAATACACTAAAAAATGCTCAATCCTATTCAAAAAATATGGATTCTTGGAGCAGTGTGCTTCTTAGCATTAGCTTCCGCTTATGCAAATGATGATATTGTGTATATAGACAACATCCTCATTGAGGGAAATAAAAAAACAAAAAATCACATTATCTTAAGAGAACTGGATGTAGCTGAGGGAGATACTATGGCTAGTGCAGATGTCATAAATATGCTTAAACGCAATCGGCAGTATCTCATCAATACGGGAGTGTTTACAGATGTTCAAATCACTTTGAATGCTATTATTGATACAAAAAATCATTACGAACTCCACATCTTAGTTAAGGAGTGTTGGTTCATTTATCCTGCACCCGTATTTGAAATTGCTGCCCGAAACTTTAACGTATGGCTACAAGAATTTGGCGGTTCGTTAAGTCGCACCAACATTGGTGCTTCGTTTTCACACGAAAATTTTACAGGCAATCGAGATAAATTTGGAGTACATTTTCAGACGGGTTTCATTAAGAACTACAATATTCACTATGCTCGCCCTTTTATCAATGAAGCTAAAACATTGGGAATGAGCATGAATATATTTTATGATGAAAGAAAAGAGATTCGCTACAATTCATCGGGCAACCGAGAAATATTCGCTAAGAACGAAGCACAACCGCTACTCAGAGAACTTGGCGCACGACTGGAATTTCAGTATCGTCCTAGTTTACTCGATAGGCATTACTTTGACATCCAATACCGCAAAAGCATCGCTTCTGACACCATTACGTCCCTATTAAATCCATACTTCTTTTCTGAAGGCAGCAATCGCTTGGAATACATTAGTTTACGCTATCAACTTGATATAGATAGGCGCGACTTTCGCGCGTACCCTTTAAATGGCTATTTTTTGTCATTTATGTTGCGAAAAGACGGTATTGGTGTCTTCAGCAATCAAAATAGTTTTGTCTTTCAGACGAAGTATGCCTACTACAAAGCAGTTAACCCTAAATGGAGTTGGCGCACCATTGCTAGCGCACAAACCAATCTAGTTAGAACACAACCACCCTACTATCTTTATAGAGGACTAGGCTATGGTAATGATTTTGTACGCGGCTATGAATTATATGTAGTGGATGGTTTGGACTATGCTTATTTGAAAACGAGTTTGCGCTATCAACTACTCGATACCTACCTCTGCTTAGGAAAATTTTCACCGCTGGAAAGCTACCGCGACGCGCCCCTAAGGGTTTATGCTAAAATTAATAGCGATTGGGGGCTTGTCAATGACCCTTTCTTTAGTGAGCGTAACCCCCTTTCCAACCAACTGCTTTGGGGCGGAGGAGTAGGTTTGGATATCGTACTCTACCATAATCAAGTCATTCAGCTAGAGTATAATATCAGTCGCACTGGCGAGAGGGGCTTTTTTATCAGAACAACTTTAGAACTTTAATACCGCTTCTTCATGTTTAACCTGTTCTATGCTTTGCGTATGCCACCAATAAAATGCTTACTTTTGTTGATTATCTTATTGATTTCCAGCAGTTTTTACACTATGCCAGAAGACTGGGGATTTTTTGGACATCGGCGTATCAACAGGATGGCAGTATTCACCTTGCCACCAGAAATGCTTGGCTTTTACAAAAAGAATATCGAATATCTTACCGAACACGCTGTTGACCCTGACAAAAGACGCTACGCTACCCAGCACGAAGCCGTGCGCCATTACATAGATATTGACCACTGGGGCGTATATCCATTTCCAGAAGTGCCAAGAGATTGGACAGAAACCTTGATGAAGTTCACAGATATTTATGCCGTTAATGGCACTAATGATACGCTTCATTTATTTGGCAATGGCGTGATGAGCCGCATACAAATTGACCTCACTAAAAAAACGAGCACCTATCAGAATTTCTTCGTCAACAATATAATGAACAATTACTACGAGGACAATTGGTGGATTTCTTGTGATTCTTTGAACCAGCTACTAGCAGAACCTATTGATTGTCAGACGGCTTTTGCCATAGACCGCTTTTCAGAGCATGGTATTCTGCCTTACCACCTACTAACGGCCTATCGCCAATTGATTAGTGCGTTCAAAGCACAGGATTACAATAGGATACTGCGCAATTCAGCAGAGATAGGTCATTACATCGGCGATGCTCATGTTCCTTTGCACACCACCAAAAATTACAATGGTCAACTGACTAACCAAGTAGGCATTCATGCTTTTTGGGAAAGTCGTTTGCCAGAACTTTATGCCGACCAACAATATGATTTTTTTGTTGGCAAAGCAGCCTACATCGAAAATCCGAAAGACTTTTTTTGGAACATTGTACTAGAAAGCCACCTAGAACTTGATTCGGTACTTCTGATAGAGCAAGCACTAAAAAGAGAATTTCCGACGGATCAGCAACTTTGCTACGAAGAACGCCTAAGCCAAATGATGCTTACCCAATGCGAGCCTTTTGCCAGAGCCTACCATGCCCGAATGGATGGAATGGTAGAGCGAAGAATGTCTGCGTCGGTGAAAGCAATCGGTGATGTATGGTACTCTGCTTGGGTGAATGCCGGTCAACCAAATCTAAAGAATTTAAGTGCCAGAGAGCTATCGCGCCTAGAGCAGAAAGAACGCGAGGAAATAGAAAAACAATTCGATAGAGGAAGCCCTAAAGGTAGAGCACACTCAGAAAACGAATAGTGTTTAGTTACGTGAAAACGTTCTATTTTTTACCCATTCTCTCGTCAGAAACAGTTAATTGTTTGCGCCCTTGCGCTCTTCTTCGAGAAAGAACTTTTCTACCATTTTTGGTACTCATTCTTTCACGAAATCCATGTGTATTTTTTCTTTTTCTTCTTGATGGTTGAAAAGTACGTTTCATGACTTTGCTTTATCTTTCTTTTTCTAAAAATGTGTGCAAAAATAGAACATCTTTCTGAAAAAGACAAACTTATCTTAGCAGTAAATATAAATTTATTTAGACTAGCGGTAATCAATTCTTTCATCGTTAGCTATATTTGTTGCCTAAAAGAAAATAAGCCAATGAAATATTACAATTTGAATGGACACTTAATAGCGAAAGAAGATGCTTATATTCATGTTTCTGATGTAGGATTACAGCGAGGTTATGGCATCTTTGAGTATTTTGTAGTGGTGCAAGGTGTTCCTCTTTTTTTTGATGATTATTTAGACCGTTTTGAATATTCCGCTCAATTTATGGATTTATCAATACCTTTGAGTAGGGCAGCATTAAAGAAACGTATTTTAGATTTAGTAGCAGTTAATAAAACATTAGATTGTGCTATAAAAATTATTTTGACTGGGGGCTTTTCAGAAGATGGTTACACGCCTGCACCAACCCCCAATTTGTTCATTATGCCCATGCCTGCTATCAAGCATCATGCAAAAGAAACGGAGCAAGGCATTCGATTAATCACCGTGGATTATGTCCGCGATTTACCTCAGGTAAAATCCCTGAATTACGTGATGAGTTTGATTGCACAAAAAGAGATGAGAAATAAAAGCGCGCAAGACGTATTGTACTACAAAGATGGTCAAGTTAGTGAGTCTTCTCGTTCTAACTTCTTCATTGTCAAGGATGATAACACAATAGTAACTACTGCAAGGGATATTCTGTGGGGCATTACCAGAAAGCAAATTATAGCATTAGCCAAAGCCAATTTTCAATTAGAAGTACGCGACATCACGCTCTCTGAAGTATTGACTGCTAAAGAAGCATTTCTGACCAGTTCTTCCAAAGGGGCGTTGGCGGTAGTTAATATTGATGGGCAGCCCATTGGCAACGGTCAGCAAGGCGTTATTACAAAAGCCATAGATGAATTGTACAATCAGCATTCGGAGCATTACGTTGCAGCAGCATTAGCTATGATTTAACATGAGAAGAAAGAAAATAAGCCACAAACTACTCTCTAATGTCGTCATTACAGGCATTGCAGATAAAGGACAAAGCGTAGGAAGAACTGCCGATGGCGAGGTAGTTTTCGTGGAAGAAGCTGTGCCAGGCGATGTGGTAACAGTGGAAGTGAATAGAAAGCGAAAAGGCTTTTACAATGGACATCTCAAAGCTATTGAACAACATTCATTGGATAGAACAACGCCATTTTGTGCACATTTTGGCGTTTGCGGAGGCTGCAAATGGCAACATTTGAGTTACGAAGCACAACTTAGACACAAACAGACCGTCGTGAGCGATGCTTTAGTCAGAATTGGGAAAGTCCCTATCCAAGATTTACAACCCATACTTGCTGCTGAACGAACGACTTACTATCGCAATAAATTAGAATTTTCGTTTTCCAATAAAAAGTGGTTAAGTACAGCAGAAATTGAATCAGGTATTTCTAACCTAGAACCCGTCGTGGGGTTTCATCGAGCAGGGGCATTTGATAAGGTAGTCAACGTGGAACAATGTTGGTTACAGGCGGAGCCTTCCAACGCTATTCGCAATGCCATTCGTAATATTGCTATTTCGCAAGCATTGAGTTTTTACGATGCGCGCGAAAACAAGGGTTTTTTACGCAACATGATTCTTCGCACTTCCAGTATAGGTGAGGTCATGCTCATTATTGCTTTTCATCAAGACGAACCAAAAATGTATCGCCCATTTTTGGACGAAATACTCCGTACCTTTCCAGAAATAACCACACTATTATATTGTATCAATCCGAAAGTGAATGACTATTTGATGGATTTGGAAATGGTTGTTTACGAGGGAAAAGGCTTCATTGAAGAGCGATTAGGCAATATTCGCTTCAAAATTGGTCCAAAATCTTTTTTCCAAACCAATACCCATCAAGGGAAAAGATTATATGATACAGTAGTTGAATTTGCTGATTTACAAGGCAATGAAAACGTTTATGACCTTTATACAGGTATTGGTAGTATTGGTCTTTATGTTGCCAACCGCGCTAAGCAAGTTGTCGGAATTGAAGAAATACCCGCTGCCATTGAAGATGCGCGAGAAAATGCAGCATTGAACCAAATAGACAATACTATTTTTTATGCTGGCGATGTGAAAAACATCCTCACTACTGAATTTGCACAGCAACATGGCAAACCTGGTGTCCTTATCACAGACCCGCCGCGTGCAGGCATGCACCCCGATGTAGTGCAAATGTTGCTGGAATTGGCTGCGCCAAAAGTAGTGTATGTGAGTTGCAACCCAGCTACACAAGCGCGCGACTTGAATTTGTTATCTCCGAAATATGAAGTGCTAAAAGTGCGTCCAGTAGATATGTTTCCGCATACACACCATATTGAAAGTGTGGCACTTTTGGCATTAAAACAATAAGCGTTAAGATGAATGAACAAAAAACATTCAGGTCGCAACAGCCCAACGTAGAACTAGCGCTGGCACAACTGGCGGAGAATCGCCATACTATTGGTTTAGTGCTAGACCAACTCAACGACGTGCGCAATTTAGGTTTCATGCTGCGCCTTGCGGATGCTGCTCGCTTGGAAAAAGTTTGGCTTTACAAGATGGATGATTTTCCAGAGAAAAAACTTAAACGTTTTTCTCGTACTGCCCATCAATACGTTCCTATGGAACACCTTTCGAGTAGAGCAGATTTGCAAACACTACAACAAACGCACCAGTTGCTGGCATTAGAAATTACGGAAGCTAGTGTAGCCTATACCGATTTTCGACCTCAATTTCCTTTACTTCTAGTGGCAGGTAGTGAGCAAAGAGGCATCTCTCAAGAAGTGCTTGAGCTTGTGGACGGCACTGTGCATATTCCAATGTATGGCTTGAATTTATCTATGAATGTAGCTATGGCAACAGGAATTGTAGTATATCATTTTTTACAATTCATACCTTACAAAGTTAACCACTGAAATGAGCAACGTTTTATAGAAATGAAATGTTACAAAAAATAATTATGGTTCATTGAGCTGCTTTATGAATACAACAACAATCGTAGAAATGGATAGTAATTATAGATTTCCTAAAATTCTCTTATCCTTTTGTTTAGGACTACATAGAATTGGACGGTGTCCGACTAATAGTGATTGAGGCTATTGCTGTGATGAACGTACTTAACCAACAAATCTAACATTTCTTAACTTATCATCCAGTCAATGCAAAAAATTGGTTTATTCTTTGGCTCTTTCAATCCTGTTCATGTAGGGCATATGATTATTGCGAATTATATGGCAACACAAACGGATTTATCGCAAGTGTGGATGGTAGTTTCACCGCAAAATCCTTTGAAAGCAAAAAAAACATTAGCACGCGATTACGACCGACTGCATTTGGTGCAATTAGCCATTGGCGATAATCCTTTACTAAAAAGTTCTGATGTAGAATTTGCTTT
>DAITMC010000152.1:1285-8655 GCA_036835365.1 Saprospiraceae bacterium | reverse complement strand
ATAGCTTGACCTCCAATTGGCAACTTTCTATTTTGGAAGAAATGAAAACCATCAAAAAATATCAGTCTTATTTGCCTTTTGATACCATTTTGCAGTGGGCAACCTTGAATGGTGCATTGGCATTAGGTTTTGAAAATGATTTAGGAAGTCTTGACGTTGGAAAGCAACCCGGCATTAATCTATTGAGCGATACGAACTTGACTGCACAAACAACTGTTATTCGCATCGTGTAATTATTTTAACGTATTGAGCGTTATGCTATTCGAGTTTTAGGGAATGAGTATTTCGACAGGCTCATCCTGTTCCTCCATCAATCTAAAAAAGGCAATAATGACTTTTAAGATGTTCCTTTTATCTGTTTTTCTTTTGGCACAAATAAATGCAAGTGCGCAATATCGCAAGGTAATCCATAAAACGTTTGAACTTGCTGATAGCACTATAGCTATTGAATTTAAAATTTCTGGCGAGGTAGCCTACCAAACTTGGTCGGGCAACGTAGTCATGACCGAAACTATCATTGAATTATTGGACGCTAGTGCCAGCATATTTACCCAATTCGTCAAAGATGGTCGTTATGAAATATTAGCCACCACTCTTGGGGCAACCAAAGCGCCAATTACTTCAGCAGATTCACTCATTTATGCGGAGGCACGCGTCATGTACGATTCCACACAGTTGCAACGCCTGAACAATACCTTGTCTATCGTTTCTAAACTACTGATTCGCCCAACGGTGAAAGTAACACGCAACATTGAGGGCAACCGTGTAGAGCGTCCTATACAAGAATGGGTACAGGTAAAAGTGTTTATTCCTGAAGAATTTGAACCTAAAAATGAGGCTCAATCGTTGTGGCTCAGAAAGCCAGAGGACAAGGAAGAAGACGGAAATAGATGAGTGCCCTACGATTAAGTAGGTGCAAATAAAGTCAAATGTGCCACGAAGTGTTTTTTGAAATAGCAGTACAAACTGAAATAGGAGCGTCTTTTGAAAATTTTTTAGCTATTATAAATTAACTATCAATTATTTGTCGGACATAATATTCTAATCCTCTACGTTCGATTCACAGCATTGACTAGATGAATTGAGTAAGACTTAAAGTTGCTAGCAAAGGGAAAATGATTTAGTCATTTCTGAGGGGACCGTCAGTGATATAAAAGAGATGCTCTACAATGCTGCCGAATGACTAATGGATGGATTTCGATGAATGTATCCATATTTTAGCTGTTGTTAGCTATTTTCCTCTAAAATAAAGCCACTGCCATGTATATTTTTTATTTTGACCTTTTCATCCATTGCCAAATGTTTGCGCAATCGCGAAATGAATACGTCCATGCTACGACGCGTGAAATAATCGTCTTTACCCCAAAGTTTTTGTAACACCTGTTTTCGGAGCAAGATGTCACCCTTGCATTCGCAAAGCATGAGTAATAAATTGGTTTCTAGCTCTGTCAATAGACTTTGTTTAGTATGAAGCGTTAACTTCTGGTTGGCTACATCAAAGGTCAGTCGTCCAATTTGGTAGGTAACATTACTGGCTACTGGAACTTTACTGCGTTTCAATACCGCTTTAATGCGCGCAATCAACTCATCCTCATCTACGGGTTTTACCAAATAATCGTCTGCGCCAATGTTAAAAGCTTTGAGTTTATCCTCCTTTAAAGATTTGGCTGTCAAGAAGATAATGGGAATAAAGTCATTTCTACTGCGCAACTGTTGCATCAACTCGAATCCATCCATTTTTGGCATCATGATGTCAAGTAGGCAAAGGTCGAATTTCGATTTTTTGAGTATAGACAATGCCAAAGTGCCATCTTTAGCCCATTCTGTTCTAAAGCCCTCTGTTTTAAGGTATTCCTGTAAAAGATAACCGAGTATTTCGTCGTCTTCGACCAATAAAATACGATAATTCATGCTAATGGAATTTTGATAATAAATGTGCTACCCATGCCAAGTTCACTTTGTAAAGTCAGGTGGCCTTTATGAGCTTCTACCACTTGTTTAGTGTAACTGAGGCCTAATCCAAAGCCTTTCACGGAGTGGGTATTCCCTTTTGAAATGCGATAAAATTTTTCAAATATATATTTTTGATGTTCTGCTGAAATGCCGATTCCGTTATCTTGAATATTAATGATCATGTTCTTAGATAGGTTAAAGGTGGAAATAGTGATTTCGGGTGTTTTATTGTTGTATTTCAAGGCGTTATCTATAATATTAAACAGTGCATTGGCAAAGTGAGGCTCATCGAGCTGAAGGAGTGTTTGTTGTGCATTTAATTGAAGCTGTAACTTGGCTTTATTCAATTCTAAGGTAGGAAAAGAAGTATTAACTAACTGTTCAATCACTTGGTGAACATCTCTATGCACCATTTGGAAATGATGTTTTTTTTGCTCTAGTGAAGCTAATTCAAGTACTTTATCCACATGTTGACGCATTTTATTGTTTTCTTGCTCAATAATTGGGATTAATTCTGATGCTCTTTCTGGTTGTTTTTGAATTAGCTTACTACTCAGACCAATGGAAAAAACAGGTGTCTTCAATTCGTGTGTTAAATTATTAATAAAATCGTTTTTAATTTGATTCAAGTGTCGCAGATTGCTAGTTTGGCGTAGCAGTAAAATCAAGCAAGAAAGGAGCATCAACAGGAAAAGCAGAGATGGGACGATTAAATAGTATAACTGCCGAAGTAGGTAGTAAAAAAGATGGACAATATGCAGGTGTAAGTAGCATTCCATGCCTGTCATTTGTTGAATGGTGCTGCCTAAATAAATGCGAAAACTATTGAAGCGGAAGGTGTGTATAGGTACTGCACTATCGTGAAGCAGTGTCCAAAGTGCTGACTTGTCTGTGATGGCAATAGAAAAATCTGCATGGATATGTTGGTCTTTGAGCCGCTCTTGCATATGCTGCCGCAAGGTGTCCAATACAGCCTGATGCGTGCTGTCCGATGGACGTGCTTTTTGCGCATTAATTGCCTGACTCAGTTGCTCTTCCAGTACGTCTTCGGCTAAAATTTCCCCTTGAAATTTACTTATAGCTACTTCCACGGCACGTTCAAATTGGCGCATTTCTAAGTTCATACCAATCCAAAGTAGGCGCATTTGCACACCTACTAAACCAATTAATGCAATTAAAATCAATCCAATCAACCAGCCCTGTTTCATAAATTAAAGATAAACAGTGGACAATAAAACGTTAGCTATTCGCTTAGTCATTAACCTTTTATTAGCTTTGTTGGCTTAAAATAGTTCAAGTGAGTGAACGAACAAAAAATAAAGGTGCGAATGATAAAAATAAGTGAGCAAATTGTAGCTAATAATAATCAATATATTGCATTTAACAAGCCAGTAGGCATGAGTGTTCAACCGGATACTACTCCAGAGAAATCGTTATTGGAGTTGGCAGAAATTTACACCAAACGAAAGCTTTTTATTGTACATCGTATTGACCGACCTGCAAGTGGGGTGGTGGTGCTGGCAAAAACAGAGCGCGCTGCTCAAGAATTATCTGCTCAATTTAAAAATAGAATAGTTAAAAAAGTGTATCTAGCTGTGGTCAAAAATACACCTATTGCTCCTGAGGGTACGTTGCAGCATCATCTCAAAAAAATCTTGAAGCTCAATAAAAGTATTGTGGTGGCTGAACCCACAGAGGATAGCAAAGAGGCTATTTTGCACTATAAAGTATTGCAGCAAAGTGATAATTATCAACTTTTGAGGGTTGAATTACAAACGGGGCGTTTTCATCAAATCAGGGCGCAATTAGCAACTATAGATTGCTCTATAAAAGGCGATGTGAAGTATGGTTTTCGACGGAGTAATTCCGATAGGTCTATTCATCTTCACGCCTGGCAACTGCAATTTCAACATCCTGTGACTAAAGAGCCTATCCATTTAATTGCGCCTTTGCCCAATGAGGTGCTGTGGAATAGTTTTAACCTTCCGGACTTGAAAAATTGAGGGGGCTATTTTTGTATTTTGGAGGTATCTCGTTTGAATAAGGATTGAAACAGCTCTTTGAAAGAATTAAATTCTTTTCGATAGCTCAATCCTGTGCCTACTTTGGTATCGTTGCCTCCAATAATGCTAGGCTCAAAAATGCTGTAAGCGCGCAATTTCAGTGTGCGTTCCTTATTGAGGAAAGCCTCGATAACGATGTCTCCACCCAATGCCGTTTTGTTGGAAGTGGCGGTAGCTGCGGAGGTGCGATTGCCACCAATAATAAGCGTAAATCGCTCATCAAACAAGCTGGCTTTTTGACGAATACCGATAGCTTCACCATAGATGAAAAAATTGTCCTGCGTGAAATCCACTTCGTTTTTGTATCGGCTGTAAGCAATGTCAAAATCAACATTTGAGATGAGGTTAGAGTCATCAAATACTTGGAGAAAGAAATCAGTGACCAATATAGACAGTTGATTGGCTAGTAGCTCGCTCACGGTGTTGATGGTGATGTCGCCGCCGCTTTGACCACTCAATGAAAAATCAGAAGGGATAAATTGCCCAAGCACAATCAAACCAAATACTTGTTTATTCAACTCGTTTTGATCCTGTCGCAGGGTGCGGAGTTTGTTGTCTGCATAGGTTCTTAAATCGCCTTGCAATCGTGGAAAATTCAAATCAAAGCTAATTAATGGCTCAAACAATTCACCTTTTAAATACATCGTTAGGTCAACGCTAGTTTGTTGACTTGCTCGATTGCGTGTATCTGGCGAAACAAAACTTAAGTATTCTGGAATTAAATTGGCAATAGCCGTATTCAAATCCTTATACTTGGCAGCAATGTCTATGGTTGCATTGAGGGGGTCGCCGCGCCATTGAATTTTTCCGCCTTGCTCTACCACAAAAGGTTTATTGACCAAATTAAACAGCGTAAACAAATACTCTCCGCTTTGTACCGTATAATTGCCGTACATACTCATTTCGCCTGCACGATTTAAGTAAATTTGAAGGTCGCCCTTACCTCGCCCCCTTAAAATATCCCCTGCTTGTTCATCAAATACCAGTTCCACTTCGGCAACATCTGTTAAAGAAAGGTGGAGTGATAAATCTACTCCTTTAGTTTGGGTAATAGTCTTACTTTCCTCTTTTTTTTCGACTACGCCATTAGCATCGAGAAAAGTAATAAAATTAACATTAGAACCATCTCGTGAAGCACTAACTGGAATGGTAATCTTTGTGCCTCTATCTGCTCTAGCTCTAACTACAATATTGGTGCGTTCAAAAGAGCCCATAAAAGTTACTTTTCCCGAGCCGACTCCTCGACCGTAGAAGGCACTATTATCTTTTTTTGTAGTATTCAATGCCATAAAGCGGTCAGCTATAAGTTCTAACCCTAACCCGAAGTCTTTCAAATGGTTATGTGTTAAGCCCCCTCTTACAGAAGCACTGTTACCCATTTCATCTTTAATGATGCCATTGATAACATCAATTTTTCTGTTGTTAATGACTAACTGCTGATTATCAATGAAATATCGAGTTTTTAGAAAATCAACGGTCAGCGCAGCTTGATCTATTTTAACTTTTCCATCTATATTAGGCTGATTAGGCTCGCCACTCAATTTAATATCTGCATCAAATATTCCCTCAATGTTTGAAGTGCCTACTAAAAAATACTCCAATAGTCGAAGCGGATAACGATAAGTAGCTATACTTACATCAAAGTAATTGGGTTTTTTTACCTTGACGTTGAGCCTAGACTTTTCTGGGTCGTAACTTTGAGGATTATAATAACCTGTTACTTTTAGCTCTTCTATTTTTTTGTTGCGCTCTTTATTCACTTGAGCAAAAGCACTCACGGTGCTATTCATGTTTTCCGCAAAAACATTAAATTCTAGTTTTCCCCAATAGTCTTTGTTGATGAAAAGTGAATCTGAACCAAGAAAAATGGAAATATCTTGCAGTTTGAAAATGTCTTTTGCGGTCGCAACCAACTGATAACGACCACTGAATGCTAAAGATGGGTTTTTCCAAAGTGAATCTAATAGGTTGAAATCAAACTGGTCTAGCTTGAGTATCAGCCCCTTATCTTCATAGCTTTCTAGACTAATTTGTCTTTCATCTTTATCTTGAAACTTGAAATTACCTACTTGGATGGTGCTATCGCCGAAGTGAATAAAATTATTAGGGCTTAAATCCCATGTTGTGCCGAGTAGGTTCAGATTGGTGGTATCGAGTGCGATGCGAAACATCGTGCTATCCAAAGGCGTAAGCAAGCCGTCAATATTGAATTTGTACTCAAAGGCAGCAATAGGAGCATAATTGAAATTGAAAGCTAGCGAATCGCCAAACCAATCGCCAATCAAAGCAGTAGCTTCAAACCGAGTATTATTCTTGAGTACGATAGAATCTAATCCTAAGTTAAGGCTTCCCTCATTTTGCTCAAAATTAGAGCTGAAATAAACATTGAAAAAATTAATGCTATCGTAGCGCAGTTTGGGAATGTTCAATATGACATCTAATTCCTCCGCATTGCCGTTAAAATTAGCATTCAGAGAGATATCTTTAATGGTATCTAATTTTGGTAGAAATATTTGGGTTAATGTGCCTGTATCAAATATCCTGACATTGCACTTCACCTGAGGTGTACGTAAATCTGTAAGTAAACTATCAACACCCATTTTTTTTGCATAGGCAGGGAAATGAGTGAACGCATAGTTTTTAAGACCGCTAACAATTTGATTTAGTTCGTATCTACCTTCTAAAGTTGCGTCTAGCACATCTGAACGAACAGTAATGCTACGTGTGTCGCCATTTTCAAACTTTGAGCGAAACTTAATGGACTCAATATTGTGTGTGTACACCTCATTTTTCAACTGAAGGTTTTCAATAAAAGCCGAACCTTCTGATTTAGTAAATTCGTTGTCCTTCAATGCTATATCAATCTCTGCTCGACCACTTATGGTCAAGGGTTGAGTATATAAATTTAGCGGTTGGAGATCAATTTTTTCAACAGCTAGTTTAAAGTCAAAATTTGGTGTCGAAGTAGTGAAATCAAGTTCTCCAGTAAAATTGAGTTGAACATGTTCATCTAAAACAGACAAATTTCCTTTAAAAAGTTGTTGGCTCAATCGCCCCTCAAAGTTTGCGTTCTGATAGCGATATTTGCGATACTCAAAAGTGCGGACATTAGCCAGCAGTGTTGCATCAGCAGTCTTGCCGGTCAATCCTTTCCCCTCTTTTAAAAAGGCTTCTAAACTGATTTTTCCAAAGTTGCTATCGTTTGTCCAAGCGCCCAAATTGAATTCTTTCAATACTAATTCCCCACTGTATGTTGCTTTTTCTAAGCCTCTATTAATCTCATTAAATCGAATATCTAATTTGGACATACCTAAATTAGAATTAAGTCGTCCACCAATAATAAGGTCGCCGAAA
>DAITMC010000152.1:0-1185 GCA_036835365.1 Saprospiraceae bacterium | reverse complement strand
TTTGGACATACCTAAATTAGAATTAAGTCGTCCACCAATAATAAGGTCGCCGAAAATGAAAGAAAGTGTACCTTGATAATTAATTTTACCCAGCTTATTGAAGTTTTGAGGTAGCGAAAAATTAGGTAAAATTCTTCTTAGCGTCCTGATGTCAGATTCTAGCGCATCAAACTTAACAATCATAGTGGTAATTTCAGGTGTGGTCAGATTTTTGGTATCAAAAGAAGCCCTGATACTAGCATTTTTATCCAATTGAATGACCAAGTCTTTTCCATCCAAATTATTTACTGTGCCATCTATAGCTCCTTGTATATCAATTTGATTATTTCGATTTAGCCTAAAAAAAGCATCCTTTTGCAGCATAGGTGCGAAAGTCATTATATCTGATAACTTAACCCTCGAACCTTCTTTAATCGCTAAGTGCATTTTCACACGGTCATTAAACTGTGCAAAATCGCTAAATTGATTAAACTGAAAAATTAAGGTATCCCCAATGCTCGTGTTAGGCGTTTCTAGTAACATTCCATGCAAAGCAACTTGCTGATTTGATACACTCCATGTTGAAACCAGTAATTGATTTAGCTGAAACCCGCTCAAATCATAAAACCCTAAGCATTCTAAACTTCCAGTGTAAGTATCGTTAACATGGTAAAAGTTGTTAACCGCTAAGTTAATATTCTTTAAATGTAAATGATTGTAGTTCAACACACTATCTGGTGATAATCGGATAGGCTCTATTCTGTCGTTATCAAACTTAAAAATGCCTTCCTCAATATTGAATTTATCAATTTGAACACTAAAGCTGCCATAGGATTCTTCTTGATTCAAAGAGTCGAGGATGGCTGGCGGCAACAGGGTTTGATAAAAAATACTATCGTATTCAAAATTACGTATGCTCAACCTAGGTCTTTGAAAATCAGATTTTTCTACAACCAACCGCTTATCTTGTAAGTTTAATTCCCTCACCCGAATATCTCCTTTAGGAAGTGTCATGGTAGTATAATTGCCGCTTACGCTATCTAATTTACTGTATGCCAGTTGATTGAAATTAACTCGTCGGATGTTTAGATTAAAAGCATTTGTGGAAGTTTTTTCTTTTTTATTGATGCGTTCAAAGGCGGCAAGAAATATTTGTAGATTGTCCAGTGGTTCACCTTTTCTTCTTTTGATATTGAGTTGAGTGTT
>DAITMC010000151.1:0-8658 GCA_036835365.1 Saprospiraceae bacterium | reverse complement strand
TGGATAGAATTACGCTTTATCGAACGCTCAAAACTTTTGAACAAAAAGGAGTGCTACATCAAGCACTTGACACTAGCGGGCGTATGAAGTACGCACTTTGCACAAAAGGTTGTTCCGAGCAAAGCCACAACGACCATCATGCCCATTTTCACTGCACTACTTGCGATAGAACGATTTGTCTGGAGAACGCCATTACACCTTTCATTAAAGTGCCCAGCGGTTATGAAGTACAGCAAGTCCATTTAGTAGTTACTGGTGTTTGCGAAAATTGTCAGTAAACTTATTCATATGAGGCTACTTTTGTTTATCCTACTTTTTTCGACTACTTTGTCCATACAATGCCATTCCTTGCTTCCAGCGAACGATAAGCAAGAATTAGAACATATAAAGGCAAACACAACTCAGCTTTCTGATAGTATTGATTCGCAAATGCAACATTTACAACAAATAGCAAATAGTATTAATATTCAAGGTAGAACATTGACAGTCAAAGAAATAGAAATAAACAGTCGAATTGATGCCTTACAGCAACAACTAAACACCTGGCAGGAAAAAATGGAACTCACCCGCACGCTAATTGAAACCACCAACCCAAAAGTTCAGGATCAAATAAAGGCTTATCGAAAACTAAATCAAGAAATAATTACCTTGCAACAGTCAATACATGTTTTGCAGTTGAGTTTATGATAAAATATCCAATTCACATTTATTAATGACTTCCTTATGAAATTGTTTTACTTCCTTATTTGCTTTACATTCCTATTAGCTTGTCAATCCAATGAAATGATTGAACCTGCTGATATGGTACTTACCAATGGCACAATTTTCACTGTGGATAGCAAAAAACCAAAAGCAGAAGCTATTGCTATCAAAAATGGTATTATTCTGAAAGTTGGTACTTCCAAAGAAATTCAAGGATTTGTCGGTCAAGCAACTCAAGTCATTGACTTGAAAGGCAAATTTGTAATGCCAGGATTTGTAGAGGGGCATGGACACTTTTCAGGTTTGGGTAAAAGCCTAATGAACCTCAACTTTATGAAGGCTCAAAATTGGCAAGAAATTGTAAGCATGGTGCAAGAAAGAGTTAAAATAGCCCAACCTGGCGAATGGATTATTGGCAGAGGTTGGCATCAAGAAAAATGGAATCAGCCGCTAGAAAGACAGGTGCTAGGCTATCCTTACCACGATGAATTAAGTGCCATTTCGCCTAACAATCCTGTCCTGCTTACTCATGCTAGCGGACATAGCCTCCTCGCCAATGCCAAGGCAATGGAATTGGCAGGTATTTCCAAAGAAACCCCTAATCCAGTAGGTGGTGAAATTGTGCGTGATAGCAGGGGAGAAGTTATTGGTGTTTTTGAAGAAACTGCCATGAATAGCATCAAAAGTGCCCATGAAAATTGGTTATCCACACTCTCTGAAAATCAAAAACTGGAAGAATGGTACAAGCAGATTCAGTTAGCAGAACAAAATTGTTTGGAAAATGGCATTACCTCCTTTCAAGATGCTGGGGCAAGTTTTGAAGAAATTGAACGCTACAAAAAACTAGCCGAGCAAGGTGAATTGAATATCCGCCTTTGGAGCATGATTAGTGCCTCTCAAGATAATTTAGCAGTACAAGTAAAAGATTTTCCCCTAATTGGTGTTGGTAATAACTTTTTTACCGTTCGCGCTATCAAAGCCTATATGGATGGTGCTTTAGGTGCTTTTGGGGCTTGGCTATTAGCTCCTTATGAAGATAAACCAAATTTTATTGGCCAAAATGTAACGCCTATTACAGAAATCAAGAAAATAGCTGATGTAGCTATTCAGCAGAATTTACAACTGTGCACTCACGCCATCGGTGATAGAGGCAATAGAATGGTATTAGATATTTATGAGCAAATCATGAAAGAAAATCCAAATAAAATTGGGAATCGTTGGCGCATCGAACATGCACAACATTTGGATAGGGCAGATATTCCTCGATTTAAACAACTGGGTGTCATTGCTTCAATGCAAGGTGTGCATTGTACCTCCGATGCGCCTTATGTAGTCAAGCGTTTGGGCGAAGCGCGCGCCAAATACGGTGCTTATCCGTGGCGCTCGCTTATTGATGCAGGTGCGATTGTCATCAATGGTACAGATACTCCTGTGGAGGATATTAGCCCAATTGAGTGCTTTTATGCCTCCGTTACGCGCCGAAGAATGAATCCAAATATGGTGTTTTATCCAGAACAAAGTATGACTCGTCAGGAAGCTATTTACTCCTACACACTCACCCCTGCTTATGCTGCTTTCGAAGAAGGTATTAAAGGCTCTTTAGAGATAGGTAAAGTAGCAGATATCGTGGTACTTTCTAATAACTTAGCAACTTGCTCCGAAGAAGAAATATTGAACACCAAAGTCTTAATGACAATAGTGAATGGAAAAGTGAAATACGAAGGAAAGTAAAATGGAATTATTCTAAGCTATTTTCATCTAGGGTAGGGTAGGCGTACAAAGGTTTCAACAGGGTTAAATAATAAAAAAAGTTGGAAAATAAAATTCTAAATTTAACATGGAAGGTAACCTTAACGCCAACTCAACATTTGACGGTATTTCGATGACCAATCTTTCCTGACCTTGCCACTTTGAAAAAATCTACTATTTTTGCAGCGCTTTTAAAAAATCGTACAATCAAATATTATGGCACTGAAATGTGGAATCGTTGGATTGCCCAATGTGGGAAAATCTACTTTATTTAATGCACTAACTTCGGCGAAGGCACTGGCGGCGAACTACCCTTTTGCTACCAAAGAACCCAATGTAGGGATGATTACAGTGCCAGACCCTCGTTTGGATAAACTATCGGAACTTGTTAAGCCACAGCGAGTGCAGCCCACAACAATCGAAATTGTGGATATTGCAGGGCTAATAAAAGGAGCAAGTAAAGGAGAAGGATTGGGTAACCAGTTCTTAGGGAATATTCGAGAAGTAGATGCTATTTTACACGTAGTGCGTTGCTTTGAAGATGACAATGTGGTGCATGTGGACGGCAGTGTTGACCCCGTTCGCGATAAGGAAATTATTGATATGGAGTTGCTCCTCAAGGATATTGACACTTTGGAAAAGCGAATAGATAAGCTCCGAAAACAAGCTAAAGGTGGTAAAAAGGAAGATAAAAAACTGGTTGAAATTGGCGAAATGATGTTGGCACACTTTGAAAATGGTCGCCCTGCTCGTTCTTTGGATTTGGATGACGATGGCAAGGAACTACTCAAAGACCTTTATTTATTAACTGCCAAGCCTATTCTCTATGTTTGTAACGTCAATGAAGAGGCAATCGAAACTGGCAATACCCATACTGAGCGATTCAAAGAATTGGTTAAAGATGAAAAAGCAGAAGTAATGCTCATTAGTGCTGGTATTGAGGCGGAAGTAGCAGAATTGGAGTCGAAAGAGGAAAGAACAGAGTATCTGGAGGCAATGGGTTTGAGCGAGCCAGGCGTGAATCGAGTAATTCGATCAAGCTACAAATTATTAAATTTGATTACTTACTTTACTGCGGGGGTAAAAGAAGTTCGCGCTTGGACTATTGAAAATGGCTGGAAAGCACCGCAAGCCGCAGGCGTTATTCATTCTGATTTTGAAAAAGGGTTCATTCGGGCTGAGGTAATTAAATATAAAGATTTTATTCAATATGGCTCGGAAGCAGCAGTAAAAGAAGTTGGGAAAATGAGTGTAGAAGGTAAGGAGTACGTAGTAGTAGATGGCGACATTATGCACTTTAGATTCAATGTTTAGTAGAAGATAATTTTATGCAACATTATTGCTACTTTATGGTGCATAAACCATTCGGCGTATTGAGTCAGTTTACTAAAGAGATACCTGAACATCAAACTTTGGCGGATTTGTACGATTTCCCGCCACAGGTTTATCCCGTTGGGCGTTTGGACAAAGATAGCGAAGGATTACTCATTTTAACCAACGACAAATCGTTGACTGACCGATTGCTCAATCCTAAACATCAGCATTGGCGTACCTATTGGGTACAAGTAGAAGGACAAATTGACGAGGACGCTTGTCAAAAATTAGCATCAGGAGTTACGATTCAAATCAATAAAAAAGATTATCAGACGCTTCCAGCACAAGTAAAGCCCTTAACAAAAGCTAAGTTTCCTGACCGCATTCCTCCTATCCGTTTCCGAGCAAATATTCCAACTTCATGGCTAGAAATTAAATTAATAGAAGGCAAAAATCGGCAAGTGAGAAAAATGTGTGCTAGAGTAGGTTTTCCCGTATTGCGCTTAGTGCGCGTTGCCATTGTTGGGCTTAAACTAGATGACTTGCCCATAGGTGATGTGAAAAAGCTCACTCAAAAAGAAATATATGATAAATTAAGTTGACCTTATTAGCCTTACAAATTTATTTAGCTACTTACTGGTTTGAAAAATACGCTTTACACAAAGCGATAAAGGCTTCAATACTCCATACATTTTTTCCAGATTTATGTACTTTTGAATCATGAAACATTTAATAGCACCTTCATTGTTGGCGGCAGATTGGTCAAAATTGCCTGAAGAAGTAGAATTAGTCAATCAAAGTGAAGCAGATTGGTTTCATTTAGATGTCATGGATGGGCGTTTCGTGCCTAATATTACTTTCGGGATGTTTGTGATAGCGCATCTCAAAAAAATAGCAAGCAAACCGCTTGATGTTCACTTGATGATCGTTGAGCCTGAAAAATATATTGAAGCATTCAGAAATGCAGGTGCCGATGTGATTACAGTACACTACGAAGCCTGCCCACATTTACATCGAACGATACAGCAAATAAAAGCGACAGGGGCAAAAGCGGGTGTTGCATTGAATCCGCATACGCCGGTGAGTGTACTACAAGATGTATTGGAGGACATTGACTTAGCGTTACTGATGTCGGTGAATCCTGGTTTTGGTGGGCAAAAATTTATTTATCAGACCATTCCACGCATTAAGCAATTAAAAGATATGATTACCGTTCATAATACCGCAACTTTAATTGAAATTGACGGTGGTGTAGGGATGCAAAATATACAAAGCTGTTTACAAGCTGGTGCGGATGTATTAGTGATGGGGAGTAGTATTTTTGGTGCACCAGACCCCATGTCCACCATCAAACGAATGAAGCATCTAGGAAGTGAGTTTCCTAGATTGACGTAATACAAATAGTGTTAGCGCCTAATTATCTATTGAATTGAGCAAATTTATTAAATGCGATTTATTTTACTCATCCAGTTTTTTCTTTTACTTGTCCAAATTTGTCTAGGGCAAAAAGCAACCATTGAAGGTAACATTACTGACCAAGTAAGTGGGCAACCCATTGATTTTGTTACCGTTTATATAGATGGCTCAAATGAGGTAGTCAATTCTAATACTCAAGGGCAATATACCATTGCCGTTAGCCTAAACACACCAGTAAAACTTATTTTTACTAGGACTGGGTACGAAAGAGCGGAGCGATTAATAAATGTCAGTAGGAACACGACTTTAAATGTTGCATTAAAAGAAGCCGTTACGAATGTAGAAATTACCGTAACGGCAGAAAAGGGGAATAAAGAAAATTTAGGACAAGAACGTTTACAACAGTTGAAATTACTGCCTACTACCACAGGCAATTTAGAGAGTATTCTTCCGCATATTGCGCTAGGAGTGAGCAGCGGCACAGGGGGAGAACTGAGTTCACAGTACAATGTACGTGGTGGGAATTACGATGAAAATCTTGTTTATGTAAACGACTTTGAAATTTATCGTCCGCAGCTCATCCGAGCAGGACAGCAAGAGGGCTTAACCTTTGCCAACATTGATCTTATTCAGAGTTTATCCTTTTCTTCGGGCGGCTTTGAAGCGCGCTATGGCGATAAATTGTCTTCCGTTTTAGACATCAAATATAAACTGCCTAGCACTTTTAAAGCCTCATTGGCGGGTAGTTTTTTAGGAGGCTCCGCACATATTGAAGGCAGCACGGAACTTGGCAAAAAAGCACAAAAGTTGCGTTATCTCGTTGGTGCACGCTACAAAACTACACGCTATTTGCTGGGTTCGCTGGACATTACTGGTGAGTATATCCCTAATTTTAGTGATTTTCAAGGCTATTTTACTTATGATTTGAATAGTCATTGGCAATTAGGCTTATTGCTCAACTATAATAGAAGTGTTTATCAGTTCAGACCGCAGGAGCGTAACTCTGCATTCGGATTGATTAACTTTGCACTTAATCTCAACTCACGATTTGAAGGGCAAGAAGTAGATGATTTTACAACCCAAATGGGCGGGCTTTCACTCACCTATATTCCTGAACGCACTAGCAATCCTTTCTTCTTGAAATTCATGGCGTCTGCTTTTCAAAGTATTGAAAATGAACGGATTGATATTACAGGTAGATATGCTTTGCAACAAATTGAAACCAATTTGGGCAGCGACGGTTTTGGACGTGTAATCGGCGAGCTAGGCAGTGGGACTCAACAACAATTTGTGCGTAATCAGCTGAATGCCAATATTGGAAACTTTGAATTTAGGGGCGCTTGGGAACTAGAAATGGACAGCAAAAAAGCATCGGTTGAACAAACACATTTTTTACAATGGAATGCCAAATATCAATATGAACTCATTGATGACCGTATCAATGAATGGGAACGATTAGATTCGGCGGGTTATTCTCTCCGATACGACCCCGATGAAGTACTTCTATTCAATGTACTGAAATCAAAAAACAACTTGGTTTCCAACAGATTAAGTGCATTCGTTCAAGACACTTACACGTTTAGAAAAGATAGTGTTGGCGAATTGCGCTTCAGCGTTGGTGTACGAGCGAATTATTGGGATTTGAATCAAGAATTGGTCGTTTCGCCAAGAGGGCAATTAACTTTTACACCTCTTAAAACAGCGCGAGATATTTCTTTTCGCTTGGCTGGCGGATTTTACGCCCAACCTGCATTTTATCGTGAGATGCGTAATTTACAAGGGGTAGTCAATACAGATTTGCGTGCCCAAAAATCTATTCACGTTGTGGGTGGCTTCAACTGGGAATTGAATCTAAAACGTTATGAAAAACCTTTTCAATTCACCGCAGAAGCGTATTATAAAAAATTGTGGGACATGGTGTCCTATGATATTGAAAACGTGAGGATTAGATATTCAGGTCAAAATAATGCAGAAGGGTATATTACAGGCATAGACTTACGCTTGAATGGTGAATTTGTACCTGGCGCAGAATCATGGTTTAACCTTTCTTTTCTCAGGGCTCGAGAAAGGCTTGATGGGGTAGTGCATGAGGTACGTAAAATTGGCGATACAATTGGCACAATTGTCAATGATGTGCCTCGACCTACAGATCAACTAATGACTTTCTCTGTTTTCTTTCAGGACTATCTGCCTAGAAATGAGAACTTTAAGATGAATCTCAATTTTACAGTAGGCACTGGGCTTCCTTATGGCATTCCTAACAATAACATCCGATTTAGGAATACTTATCGGTTCAATCCTTACCATCGTATTGATATTGGATTTGCTTATGCGCTTTGGGATGACAATAAAAAATCAGCAAAAACTGGACATTTCATGCAATTTACAGAAAGTGCGTGGTTGAGTTTAGAAGTATTTAATTTGATGCAAGTGCAAAATATTGCTTCAAATACTTGGATAAAAACTATTTTTGAGCAACAGTTTGCCGTTCCCAACTACTTGACTTCAAGAAGAATTAATCTGAGGTTAAGGTTAGATTTTTAAGCACTTCATTTAATTCAACAAACATGGCTGCTAAACAAAAGAAAACACCACCGCCAAAACAAAAAAAACGTATCGTTCTACCTATTGAGTGGTTGATGTTGTTTATAGTATTTTTATTGATAGGCTACTTACTATTACAAGGACTGAGAAATAGCGATACAAATAGAACGGAGGAAGTAACTTGGCTCGATCGCTCCAACGGACCAAGCGAACCAACAGTTAAAAGGTCAGTTTCTGACCAACAAGTAGAAATGACGCTCAAAGATATTGCACAGCAGTTTGCAGATGATAAAAATAGAAGAGTTCAAGTAAGCGACTTACAAAAGCGTGGTGTATCGGAGGATGAGGCAAAGTTCTTTCACTATTTAAGACAAACTCAAGGAACAGAAACAACCACAGAAGAACAGTGGTTGAGCATAATAGAAAAATCGCGTGCTACTTATCAGCAACTGCGCACTATTTTTTCGCGGGTAGAAGGGAGCGATATAGCAACCGTAAATGAAGAAACCATTGAAGGCATACTAAACAACTCCAACGTTAAGCAGCAGGTATTTAAAAATATTGAACAAAACTTTGGTATTCCCGTCATCGCATTGGAGGCATTTGCAGCTAGAGGGAGCAAAAAATTAAGTGATTGGGCAGTCTTTGTAAATCAGAATCAAAGTCGCTAAATCATTTTACTTGCTTACACACCGAAGATAGCATTATTATAGCTAGTTTATTCGGTTTTGTATAATAAAAACCCTATAAATGAGTGTTGCGTAAAAGACTAGTTTATTGTTTTTGATGTGTTTGCCCTAATTTTTTACTTAGTGTTTAGCATAAAACGCCGCCTTTATTTTGATGGATTTGTAGTGTCTAATAGCTGAATTAGTCCTGATAAATTTTGATTGACTAGATAGTAAGTAAGCAAAGCCAAAATGATAATAATGA
>DAITMC010000150.1:0-8724 GCA_036835365.1 Saprospiraceae bacterium | reverse complement strand
AGCGTTAACCTCTATTGTGAAAGCCTAATTCGCGCCTTGGGCGCACAAGAAAACGCAGCCAATAGCTTATCGTCTGGCATTGAACGCATTAAGGATTACTGGAAAAATAAAGGATTGAACATAGATGGCTGGTTCTTGATGGATGGCAGCGGACTTTCCGCTAGAAATGGCATCACAGCCCTGCAAATGGCTAAAATACTGCAACTTGGCGCAACAGAGCGCGAAAGTTTTAAAGCCTTTTATAGCACAATACCTGTGGGTGGAAAGTCGGGAACGGTACAATCGCTTTTTCAAAATACCGCTGCGGCAGGTAACATTCGACTCAAAAGTGGCTCTATTGAGCGAGTGCGTGCCTACACGGGTTATGCGCGCACCAAAGATGGGGGAATATTAGCATTTTCATTTTTGGTGAACAATTACACGGGCTCGGGAAGAACACTGCGCAACAAGATGGAACAAGTCATGGTAAAATTATGTGAATAAATTGCAACTTTATTGCAATTAATAGTATTTAAACCACAAACAACAACTTGAAAATGCGTAATATTGGGTTGATAATACTCTTGCTAGGATGTCAAATGACCACATGGTCGCAAGCCAATCAACCTTGCAGCTACACTTTGGCAGGATTTGCTTACGATAGAACCACCAATCAGCCTTTACCTTATGCACTCGTTCAAATCAAAGATACAGAAACTGGCGTTACTGCTGATGAAGAGGGTTATTTTTTCATTGCTAACTTGTGCGACAAAGAGTATGATCTTATTTTTTCTTATCTTGGTTATAAAACCGTAGAGCATCATCACGATTTTCACCACCCCGATGTGAAAGTTTATCTTGCCCCCGATGACTTGCTATTGGAAAGTATAATAGTAGAAAGCGAAAGAATAGAAAGTGGATTGAGTTCTATTACTAGCAGCCGAATTTCAGGGGAAACTTTGAAAAGAGTAGCTTCCGAAAATTTAGGCGATGTCCTCACCCAAATCGCCGGCGTTAGTACCCTGAAAACAGGACAAAATGTAGTAAAACCTGTGATTCATGGCTTGCATAGCAATCGAATATTGGTGGTAAATGAAGGCTTGCGCCACGAATTTCAAAACTGGGGAACAGAACACGCCCCCGAGATTGACCCTTCCTTGGTGGAATCCATAGAAGTCATAAAAGGTGCGGCAGCAGTGCGCTATGGCGCAGACGCTATGGGGGGTGTCATTTTGATAAAAGCACCCAAAATGGAACTTTCTAGCCCATTTAGGGTGGACATTAGCACCACAGGAAAGTCCAATGGTCGCTCAGGCGAAAGCACCGTACAGTTACAAAAAGGCTTTAAATGGTTAAGCGTTATGGCAGGAGGTTCCATATTGAGGCAAGGCGATTTGCACGCCCCAAAATAT
Source organism: Saprospiraceae bacterium (assembly GCA_036835365.1). Taxonomy (GTDB): domain Bacteria; phylum Bacteroidota; class Bacteroidia; order Chitinophagales; family Saprospiraceae; genus JAAUTG01. The sequence continues at coordinate 7,333 of DAITMC010000150.1, read as the reverse complement.
CAACTGACTAACACTGGGAAACAAGAAACCAGTTATCACGGGGGCATTCGGATTCACCCCTTGCCAGAATTGGATATCGAGGGGTATTACAGTCATTTTAGTCAAGAACTAGGCATTCTACGCGGCTCGGTAAATGGTAATTTGGACGATTTACTAAGAGGGTTATCCGCCGATATTCCCAATTTTACAGAACCTTTTAGTTACGACATCAATACGCCAAAGCAAGGGGTGGAGCACGACTTATACAAAGCAAAAGCCACTTGGAAAACTGAACGGCAAAGCTTTCTCGTGCAATACGGACATCAATTGAATAAGCGCAAGGAATTTGACGTGCGCAGAGGTACAAACAACGAAGTGCCGAACATTGATTTAGAGCTACTCACTGAAACCATAGATGCCGAGTGGGTGCATCCCAGTTTTGCAGGTTTCTTTGGCAGAATCGGCTATCAATGGATGAAACAAGCCAACGATAATTTGCCTGGCACCAACACCGTACCTTTTATTCCTAACTACGACCAACAGCGACAAGGAGTCTATTGGATTGAAAGTATGGAATGGAACAATCACCTTTTTGAAATTGGCGCACGCTACGACTGGATGAAAGCACAAATTGTAGGCAGACAATCGAATAATAATATTTATCGCAACGAAATTGATTATGAGAATTTCACGGCGACCATAGGCTACCAACATAAAATAAACAAAAACCAAACATTCAGAACCAATATCGGTTCGGCTTGGCGACCACCTAATATTGCGGAACTCTACCGCTTCGGACGACATGGCAGCTTTCTGGAATATGGATTGTGGCGCTACCAAATTAATCAACAACGCGATTTGATAAGCACACAACGCATTCTCAATCAAGATGATAAACCGGTACCTTCTGAAATAGGCTACAAATGGATTAACACCTACAACTGGCAAAAAAACGGCTCGCAGTTTGAAATCACTGCCTACATCAATTACATCGAAAATTACATCAATGCTCGACCTGCTGGATTGACCCGCACCGTGCGTGGCACCTCTCCTTTTTTCATTTATCAACAAAATACCGCCCTCATTTGGGGTATAGATGCCGCCGCTCAATGGAAGCATAACAATCAATTAACATCCACATTTAGAAGTAGCTATGTTTGGGCAAAAGATATTATTGAAGACGATTTTTTTGTAGATATTCCCCCTGTTGCTATCAATCATCAACTGGATTTTATGCCTAAGCTACCTATTCGATTCATCAGCAGCACACGCTTGAGTCTGTTCAATCAATACACCTTTGAGCAAACACAGCACCCTAGAATTTTGACCGTGGATGAGGTGATTAATGCCTTTCGCACAGGCTTAAAACTTTTTACTGACAATGCTAAAAACTTTGACATTGCACCGCCACCACCCGCCTATTGGCTGACCCATATTTCATGGGAAACGCAAATCAAAAAGTTCAGTTGGCAATTTCAAGTTCAGAACCTATTGAATGTCAGCTATCGCACCTACACCGATCGCTTACGCTATTTCGCTGATGATTTAGGACGAAATTTTATATTGACCTTGCGCTACCAGTGGTAAGCGAAAGGAGCTTAGCGTTGTTGCGTTTTTTAAAGGTTTCCTCCCCGATGGGCGACGTTTCCAAACGCCGGCTATCGGATGTTGAATATTGATAAAATGAGTTTTTTCCTTAAAAAAGAATTTGGATATTTGATGGAATATGTTTAATTTTAAATTATGAGTTTTGCGGATTACTTGGAAATACACGCCATAAATGTTAAAAAAAGTTGCGGGTATTATTACGTTAAGGGCAATAAAAAATGACCAACTAAAATGATAATAAAATGGTAGATTTCAGCAAAAGAATAAATAAAACATCAATAGAAAAGAAGATAAATCCCATTGAAATTTATGAAACTTTGGATAGAGCAAGCGATAAAGGTCCACTTAGACCAGCACAATTATCAATTTTGGATAGTTGGTTTAATAATTTTAAAGACAAGAAAGATGTAATTTTAAAATTACATACAGGTCAAGGAAAAACATTAGTTGGTTTATTAATTTTACAATCAAATCTTAATCAAGATAATGGACCTTGTCTTTTTCTTTGTCCTACTTCTAATTTAGTTGTCCAAACTTGCGAACAAGCGAAACAATTTGGTATTAAGTTTTGTATAATCGGAAATGACAGAGCAATTCCCAATGATTATTTTGAATCTAAATCTATATTAATAACAACTGTTCACAAATTATTTAATGGATTAACTAAATTTGGATTAAACCATAAATCGGAGAAAGCAGGTTGTATTGTATTAGATGATTCACACGCATGTATTGACGCTATACGTAATGCCTTTACAATAACAATCAAAAATGATGATGAAGGATATTATGGCTTTTTGCATTTATTTGAAACAGAATTAGAAAAACAAGGATTAGGAACATTATTTGACATTAAAAATAAAAATCATGATTCTTTTATTCAAATTCCATATTGGGCTTGGCAAGATAAACATTTTGAAATCACAAATATTCTGTCCAAACATAACTCAAACCCCAATATTAAATTTGCTTGGCAGTTAATTAAGGATTCTTTAAAAGAATGCCAGTGTATTATTTCAGGAAGTCATTTAGAAATTTCACCATATTTAAATCCTATTGACCAATTCGGAACTTTTTCAAAAGCAAAGCATCGGATATTAATGTCCGCAACGACAAATGACGATTCTTTTTTTATAAAAGGTCTTGGTATTGATTCGAGTGCTATAATAAATCCATTAGTATATCAAGAAGAAAAATGGTCAGGCGAAAAGATGATTTTAATACCTTCGCTTATTGATGATTCTATTAGTAAATTTGATGTAATAGAACAATTTTCAAAAATAGAAAAAGGGCGTAAATATGGTGTTGTAGCATTAGTTTCAAGTTTTGCACAAGCAGAATTTTGGAAGGAAAAAGGTGCAACTATTTCAATTTCTGATACAATTGACGATAATATTAGTTTTTTAAAAAGTGGTGATTTTGAACATTGCCACGTTTTAGTTAATCGTTATGACGGAATTGATTTACCTGATGATACATGCCGTATTTTAATAATAGATTCAAAACCATACGGACAAAATTTAGTAGATAGATACCAAGAAGTTTGCAGAACAGATAGTGATATTGTTCTTATAAAAATTGCACAGAAAATTGAACAAGGTTTGGGTCGTAGCGTTCGTGGTGAAAAAGATTATTGCGTAATAATTTTGACAGGTCCAGAATTAGTAAATACCATCAGAAGCAGCAAAGCGAGAAAGTATTTTTCATTACAAACGCAAACTCAAATTGACATAGGATTGGAAATTGCAGAAATTGCAAAAGAAGATTTAAAACCAAACGCCCCAAAATTTGATGTAATTTCTGGTTTAATTAAACAGTGTTTGAAAAGAGATGAGAATTGGAAATTATTTTACAACGATAGAATGAGTAATTTGTCTGGTTTAAAACATGATAAAGGCATTTTACAAATTCTACAATTGGAAAAAGACGCAGAATTAAAATACTTAGACGGAAATCATGATAAAGCAGTTGCAATAATTCAATCAATTATTGATACATATGTTACTGAACAATCTGAAAAAGGTTGGTATATACAAGAAACTGCACGATATTTATCTCCCAAAAGTAGAGCTGAATCAAATTCAAAACAAGTTGTCGCACACAAACTAAATAGATTATTACTTAAACCTGTTGAAGGTATGCAAATTGAAAAAATTAATTTTATTACTCAAAACAGAATTGAAAATATAAAAAAGTGGATTTCACGTTTTGACAACTATGAAAAATTATCAATTCATTTAGATGAAATTTTAAATAATTTACAATTTGGAGTAAAAGCCGATAAATTTGAAATTTCTCTTGATGAATTGTCCAAAATATTAGGTTTTCAAGGTCAAAGACCTGATAAAGAATGGAAAGAAGGTCCAGATAATTTATGGTGCATTCGGGATAATGATTACATATTATTTGAATGCAAAAATGAAGTAAGAGAAGATAGAACTGAAATAATAAAAGAAGAAAGCGGACAGATGAATAATTCTTGCGCTTGGTTTGAAAATAATTATAATTTAACGGATTACAAAGCAATTTTAATTATTTCTACAAAGAATGTTACAAATGCAGGCGGTTTTAACAGAGATGTAGAAATTATGAGAAAATCAAATCTGAATAAACTTGTGTTCAATGTAAGAAGTTTTTATAAGGAATTTATCAAATTGGATTTTAAAGATTTATCAGATGAAAAAATTAATTTATTTTTAAAGACTCATAAACTTGAAATAAATGATATTAAAACGGGATATTCAGAAAAACCAATACAAAAATGATAAATTAATTGTGGCGGCTTCGCCGCCATACTTTTTATAATTATAATAAAGATAAATGATTGAAAAACAGATAGTAAATGCCCTTAACACCCCCGATGGGCGACGTTTCCAAACGTCGGCTAGACTTGTCGCACTTGTTTCAAACGAACGAAATAAGTGTAGCTGATGCTAGGAAGCACCAGCCATCGGACTTCTGTTTTCTGAAGCCTAAAAGACTTCGGAAATCGGTTATACTTGACATGAAACTAATGGCTAACTAATCTTGTAAATATCCTAGGTAACGAGTATCTTGCATCAACATAAACAGCGATAGCGATGAATACAGCAAAAGAAATAAGATCGGATATTTTTGAGATGCTCATACAAGTTGAGGACATTGAAACATTGCAGGCAATCCGACAAAAATTAGAAGGAATCTATAATAAAGCATATAAAGAGGAAAAGGAAAAACCTCGACCAGCCTTCATGGAAGGAGTCAAGGGAATAAGGGAAACAGTAACACTAGCGCAGTTGAAAGAAGAACAGAATTATAGTACCTGTACTTATGAGGAATTTAGGGTCGAGGCAGATGCTATAGATTGGAGTGATGTGACGCTAGATGAAATGCTTGAAGCGATAAAATAAAAGGAAGTGGAGTATTTATTGGACACCAATGTACTGGTCATTTACAGCCGTAGTGCGGATATCGCCAGACGTATAGAGAGAGATCATCAGTTGTTTGATGGCAATAATGATTTAGCTATTTCGGTAGTTACCATAGGCGAAATTAATTCGCTGATCGCACAATACGGTTATAATAAAAGAAGAAAAGAAAGCATCCAAAATATGCTCAATAACCTCCTTGAGATAGATATTAACATTCGCAAGATTCTGGATTTGTATGGTCAGATAGATGCCTACAGTCAAGGTAAGTTGAAAGAAAAGAAAGGAGATTTTACAGCCAGAAATATGGGCAAGAATGATTTATGGATTGCGGCAACTGCCAGCGCATTTGATATGGTTTTGGTTACTACGGATAAGGATTTCGACCACCTTGAAGGTGAACACATCAAACTGAAATTTATTGATATTGAAAAATATAAAAAAGGGAAATGAATCCCCCCGATGGGCGACGTTTCCAAACGCCGGCTAGACTTGTCGCACTTATTTTAAACGAGCGAAACGAATGCAGCTGATGCTAGGAGGTACGAGCCATTGAGTGTCTAGTATATTTTGAATAATGCTCTTTTGGGGAAGTCTATAAAAGTGGGGCAAGCGCATCCGCTACGACCTCCTACCCTTGCTTCATTTCTGACCTGGGGGGGTTCAAAGGGAGCTGATCGTTGCCCACTAAGGGCAAAGTTATTAACTTATTGTTAATTTTCAAAAAAAATATTCAATATCTATACGAATGCTTTGCAAGCTTCATACCAAGTTGTCCAATCTTTTCTAACTCTTAGCACAGTTTCGAGATATTCTAACCATGCTTGGCGGTCTTGTGTAGGGGTTTGTAGGATTGTTCCTGTCAAACTAGCGGCTAAATCATTGGGTTTTACCTGTCCATCGCCAAAATAAGCAGCCATTGCCATGCCATTGTTAACTACAGAAATAGCTTCGGCGGTGCTTAGTGTACCAGAAGGTGATTTGAGTTTATTTTGCCCGTCTTCGGTCATACCATTCCTAAGTTCTCTAAAGATGGTCACTAAGCGACGAATCTCTTCAATAGGCGTTTTTACGTTGTGTAATTCTAAGGATTTGCCTAATTTTTCCACTCGAGTCGCCACGATATTTACTTCTTCTTCCAAGGTTTTAGGTAAGCCTAGCAGTACGGTGTTGAATCGGCGACGCAAGGCACTAGAAAGTTCATTCACGCCTTTATCTCGTGTATTGGCAGTGGCAATGAGGTTAAAGCCCCTACGTGCCTGCACGGATATATTGAGTTCGGGAATAGGTAGCACTTTTTCGGAAAGTAGCGTAATTAAAGCGTCTTGTACATCGGCAGGGATTCTTGTTAATTCCTCTACTCTCGCTATTTTGCCTGCTTGCATGGCTTTCATAATGGGACTTGGCACAAGGGCTGCTTCACTCGGACCTTCTGCCAGTAGGCGTGCGTAATTCCAACCATAGCGCAGCAAATTTTCATCTAAGCCAGCCGTACCTTGCACTAATAAGCTAGAATCGCCAGAAATGGCAGCCGCCAAATGTTCTGCCACCCAAGTTTTGGCGGTTCCTGGCACACCAATCAATAGCAAAGCTCTGTCAGTGGCTAAGGTCGCCACTGCGATTTCAATGACTTGTTTATTTCCAAAATATTTAGGCTCTATTACAGCACCAGTGCTTAATTGACCACCTAACAAATAGGTAGTAACTGCTGAAGGCGACAAATTCCAGTTGGTGGGTTTGGGGCTGTTATCCACTTTTTTTAAGGCTTCCAGTTCTTCGGCATAAGCCATTTCCGCACTCAACCGAAGGATGTTATTGTTTTCTGTCATTTTATTCTGTTAAGTTTGTTATTTTTCGTGAACCCTTTGATTATTAAGTGGTTTCACTTTGTATTGAAAGTTTTTACTTTCTTTTTTGTTATCAAAATAAAGGATTTATGAGAATATTGTTTGTAGAAGATGAAGAAAATATAAGAGAAGTTGTAAAACTCAATTTGGAAATGGAGAACTTCGAAGTGGTAGAGGCTAGAAATGGAAAGGATGCCTTAAAATATTTCCGTGAGCAACATTTTGACTTGTTGGTGCTGGACGTAATGCTCCCCGAAATTGATGGTTTCCAAATATGCGAGCAAGTGCGTTTGACGAACATGGATGTGCCTATTATTTTTCTGACCGCTAAGGATACGCCTTTAGATAGAATTGCTGGATTAAGAAGAGGTGCGGATGATTATTTGACTAAACCTTTCAACTTAGAAGAATTGTTGCTTCGCATCAGTAATTTAATTAAACGAACCAGTAAAGCACCTGAAAATAAGCCTGAAATATTTCGTTTCGGCAATA
>DAITMC010000149.1:0-8805 GCA_036835365.1 Saprospiraceae bacterium | reverse complement strand
AGTTGCAATTTTTGCATCAGATAGTACCCATCCATAAAGTTTTGAACGCCACCAGAAATAATAATTTGTTGACAAAGCACTTTATCCCCCAGCGTTTGTAAAATGTGGTTAGTCATATCCACCATTTCTGCTGCACTATGCCCAATGAGCGCAATTTGCTCATAAATAGCTTGCCTTGTCGTATCGCTTCTCAATAACTCAAGTTTTGCAAAATTGGTCCCTCCACTAGCTGCAAAGTCAATGGCTTCGATAGGAAGTTGTAATAATGCTTTTAAACTTTCATAGCCCATACCTTGTCCTACTTCTTTGACAATCAGTTTTATAGGGGTGGTTTCTAATAATCGTTGAATGGTTTCGATAGGAGGATATTTAATTTTATCGCCTTCTGGCTGAAGCCACTCTTGCAAAGGATTAACGTGGACAATCAAGCCATCAGCACGCAACTTATCGAGTAGTGCATCAATGCGCCAAAGTTCATTGGCATCCAAAAGCTGCTCCAATTGTGCAATACCTAAATTGGCAAACAAAGGCAAACTATCACCTATTATGTGGCGAACATCAAAATCGTGCAACCTTTCGTTGCTAAACAATAAGGCTCTGCAAGAACCTAAGCCCATACCCATACCAAAATCACGACAAGCACGCGCCAAATTGTGGTTGATGGTTAGCGCAAGCGTTGTACCTCCCGTCATACTCGACACCCAAATAGGAACTTTCAGGGTTTTGCCTAAGAAAGATTTAGGCGATAAACTACCTGACGTGGGATGTGCAGCCAAAATGGGTTCGTAATAAAAGCGGTTATCTAGCTGATATTGTCTGATTTGTGCTTGAAAAGCCAACTCAATATGATCCTTTTTTCTCTCTTCAGCGGTCGGATCAAGGTCTTGATAAGGTATTTGCTTATTCAAATTTGTAGATTAAGTACGCAATATGCAACACTAAGAATAAAAAATGGTTTTCGCTGTTTTTTGCAAAAATCAAAAAAACGGATATATCTTTGGGCAAATCAAGCGTTAGACTACTTGTTCGTTACAATAGGTTTTTACATCTGTAACGTTCTGATAAATGGTACGTAATATTCACTAGGGATACTTAAATCATTGATAGTAAACACGATAAGTTGTATGAGAATCAATAAAAGCCTATTTTTGACTACACTTCTTACCTGCCTACTGTGGCAGCTTATTCCAAATATTAGTTTAGCAAACGACCCCGAATTTGATGAAACCTCTGTTATTGACCGCATCAAAATTATGACCTCTGATGTAGTTCAACCACGATATACCAGTGTCGTAAAAGGTTATTTGAAAGGTTACACGGTTTGGAATAGAGCAAAATCGGAGCGTATTCTAGGACGTGCTGTCCTTTACTTTCCTATTTTTGAACAATATTTGAAAGAACACAATTTACCCAATGACCTAAAATATTTATCAGTAGTGGAATCTGCACTAGACCCCAAGGCTGTGTCGCGGGCTGGTGCTATTGGACTTTGGCAGTTTATGCCTGAAACAGCTAAAGAAATGGGATTGAAAATCACAAGTTATGTGGATGAACGCCAAGACCCACACAAATCCACCGATGCTGCATTGCGTTATTTGGAGAAACAATATAATCGGTTCGGAAGTTGGGAATTAGCCTTAGCGGCATACAATGGCGGCTCAGGAAGGGTAAGTCGTGCCATGAAACGAGCGCGCAGCAATAATTTTTGGGTAGTACAACGTTATTTACCTACGGAAACGCGCAATTATATACCTGCTTTTATCGCAGCCTGCTATTTGGGTAAACATTATGATGACCACAGTATTTTGCCCAATTACCCAGACCTAGACCTTCAAATTACGGAGACAATCACGATTTATAGTTATCTTACTTTTATTCGGTTGCAACATTTAACAGGACTTTCTACGGAGGAAATTGAGTTACTCAATCCTTGTTACATCAAAGGTTTTATTCCTAGTAATGTCTTAGGTAACGCACTAACTTTACCTAAGCGCGTAATGCCCGTAGTAAAGCAGTTCTTAGAGAACAAAGACACAGAGCAAGAGTTAGCAGATAGTCTTATGCTTTCAAGACGCATTGAGCATCTGGCTGCCTTTGTACCAGAAAAAGAAGACTTTTATGTAAAAGGAATTTATAGTGTAGGAACAGGCGAAACGCTAACAAAACTGGCAACTTCCTTTGAGGTGTCTCCTTATATGCTAGCGGCATGGAATGGGCTAAAGTACAATGCTAAGCTAAAAGAGGGGCAAGAACTATGGGTTTATCGTTGGAATGCCCCCCCTGTTGAAGAAGAAGTAATTCCAGTACGTGTTAGTGTAGCTAGAGTAGATGAGTTGCCAATTAAACCTGTTGGCACAATTGAAGAAGAAATCTTACCCCCTAATACCTTCAAGAGAGATGGCTATCTTTATTACGTAGTCAAAGCCAAAGAAACACTATTGGATATTGCCACTAGATTTAGCGGTGTCTCCATCTCTGACATTATGATTCTCAATAATTTTAGAGGAACACAAATACCAGAGGCAGGTCGTGAAATAAAAATCAAAAAACTAGCAGAGCGTTAATATGCGCTATTAAACGGTTTTATGCTTGTGGGATATACATATAAATATCTACGCGTCGGTTTTGCTTGCGTCCTGCTTCTGTTTGATTGGAAGCTATCGGATATTTTCCCCCATAACCAGCATATTTTATTCTGTCGCTACTAATACCTCGCTTTTTTAGATAATCGGCTACTGCCCTTGCTCTTTGCTCTGAAATAACTTGGTTGCTATTAGTGTTCCCAGAACTATCTGTATGTCCACTAATAGATATGCTATGCTTAGGATTTTCTTTCATAAAGCGATATAATCTTTCTAATTCATCCGTAGAATTATCTGAAAAATTACTACTACCAGAATTAAATTCTACATTTTTTAGAGAAACAATTTGACCCTGCGTTAAATTTCTTCTAGTGGCTACGTCAAAATCTTTCTCAGAAAACGTAATTACTTTATTTTCAATCTTCTCCACACAAAATTCATGCCTATTGGTGTATCTTCCTGTTGCAGCAGTAATACCCCAATAAATTTTGCTATCGCCCATGAAAATATCTTTTACCACATCACCTTTATAAGACAGTTTCATTTTGCCATCCAAGTAAACTTCTATTTGTTTAGAAGTAGGCGACCAAATAATTTTCAACATATGAAACCGACAATCCTCAATATTCGGAATAGCTACTGGACCCGCCAAACCCGAGGCATGGTGTAAATAGCCATTTGCCATAATCGCAATATGATCTGTCTCGGGGTCGTCCAAATGAGCATTGTAATAGGTATCTAACTCTATGCCAAGTGAGTGAGGCAGCCCTCTGAATCCCATGCCCTCACCAGTGTACCCCGTTCTCGCCATATAAGGCACAAAGGCAAGCACAATGCCATCGGCGCCCCAACGGTCATTACAACCCATCATTATTTTGAGTTCCATTTCAAAAGGCAACTTAAAGTCGAGTGCCTGTTTATGCCAAATAGAACCCGAAACCCATTGTTCATCCGGCACAAGCTGAAAGCAATTATCGCCTGTCTTGGAAGCTGCCCCAGACATTCGAAAATCTTCGGGCTTGAAATCACTTTGAGCTATGCTTACAAGATACAATAAACAGGTGATGGATGTGAGTATAAACTTTTGCATAATGGGTTGTTTAATGGCAAAAATAAGTGCGACGCACACATTTAACTTTAGTAAAAAAGATAAAAACCAAAATAGGTTTTATTTTATGCTCACTTTAAACGCAAAAATTACACTACTGTGTGTTAAAATTTTTCCGAAATTACATTTTACTGCTTGGGGGAATTGAGATTTTTATGCCTTTCATAGACGATTTGCCTTACTTCATTATTCATATTGAAATAGCTTCTAATCGTTTGTTCACTAACGTTTAAAGTTTTAGCAATTCTAGATATGCTGTTCTTGGAAATAGGAGTACTTCCTTTTTGTGGATATGCTGATTTCATATAGTATTGAATTAGATAGATGAATGAATATTATTATACCTAATTTTGAAGATACATCTTTTTTACATCATAAAAAAATATTATGGCAAAAAATCAAAATATTATTTCATAATTATAGATGAAGAAAAAATTAGTTATCATCACTATATCCATATTCTGAAGTAGCACAATATGCCGTCAGGCGTAACATGAAGAATAATTAAATCTATTGTTGAATAAAATTGGAAAATTTATTTATTTACCGTATATTCCATGCTGATTAGTGTTGATTGCCAAACAATGCTCAAAATAAAACGAAAATGAATAGAATTATATGGTGGATAATTGCCACAATACTGCTATTACTGATAGGCATATTGTTAAAGCACGATTACTTCCCTGTTTATCAAGCTAATCAATCTCCTCAAGTATTGGATTATAATTTTCATATTCGCCCCATTTTGTCGGATAAATGTTTTGTTTGTCATGGTCCAGATGCTGCACAACGCGAGGCTAATTTACGCTTGGATACTCCTGAAGGAGCCTATGCTACATTGAAAGATCAATTTAATCGCCAGGCTATAGTCCCCTATCAATTATCGCAATCCGAAGTTTGGAATCGCATTAATAGTAAAGACGAGACAATATTAATGCCACCTCCTGATGCTAACTTGCACTTGACACAGGCTGAAATTGCACTGATTGGAAAATGGATTGAGCAAGGCGCACAATACAAACCGCATTGGGCTTTCACCCCCATTCAGGTTACAGAATTGCCTAAGGTAAAGTTTAAAAAATGGGCAAGGAATGAACTAGACTATTTCATCTTAGCAAAATTAGAGGCACAAAGGTTAAAACCTAATCCAGAAGCGACAAAAAGTTACTTGCTCAAGCGACTTTCTTTTGATTTGCTTGGGTTGCCACCCACTTTGGAGCAGCAAACTGCATTTTTGACGGACAATAGCGAGAAGGCTTATGAAAAAATGGTAGATGAACTATTGGCTAGTCCACATTTTGGAGAAAAAATGGCAATTCATTGGCTCGATGTAGCTCGATATGCAGATTCTCACGGCTATCAAGATGATGGTTTGAGAACAATGTGGCCCTGGCGCGATTGGGTAATTCATGCTTTTAACCAGAATTATACCTACGACAAGTTCCTAACTTTTCAACTAGCAGGAGATTTATTGCCTGATAAGACCAAAGAATCTATCTTGGCAACGGGCTTTAACAGAAATCATAAAATTACACAAGAGGGTGGGATAATTGATGAAGAATATCGTGTTGAGTATGTGACAGACCGTACCAACACTTTTGGTAAAGCTTTTTTGGCATTGACTTTTGAATGTGCCAAATGCCATGACCATAAGTACGATCCTATTTCGCAGCAGGATTACTATAGCACCTTTGCTTTTTTTAATCAAGTGTCAGAAAAAGGACTGGTAGGGGATATTAGTTTGGCCTCTTTAGCAGACCCTCCCAAAATAAAAATCAGTAAGGAAGAGATCACTCAAACTTTGCATTTCATCAACCAAAGACAAGTCAAAGATACGGTCGAGGTAATGATAATGCAGGATAGTGTAGGGTTGCGCCCGACGCGCGTGCTGCATCGGGGCAATTACGATGCTCCTGCGGATACCGTCTTTTTTGGTTTGCCCAAAGCCATTCTAGCTTTTGATACCACTCGCTTTGAGCCCAATCGTTTAGGGCTTGCCAAATGGCTTTTGGATAAACAGAATCCACTAACAGCAAGGGTTTTTGTGAATAGATTGTGGCAAGATTTTTTCGGTAAAGGTTTAGTGAAAACAACAGGCGACTTTGGAATGCAAGGTGAATTGCCTAGCCATCCAGAACTACTTGATTTCTTAGCCTCTGATTTTCAAGAACATGGCTGGGAGATTAAACGATTGATAAAGCAAATAGTTATGTCAGCTACCTATCGGCAGTCGGCTAAAGTGAATAAAGCACAATTGACAAAAGACCCTGAAAATATTTACTTGTCGCGTTCACCAAGATTGCGACTTTCCGCAGAACTCATCAGGGACCATGTCTTGGCAAGTAGTGGCTTGCTCCATCCTGAAATTGGTGGTCCAAGTGTAAAAACTTATCAACCGGACGGTATTTGGGAAAGTGCTACTTCTGGACGTGGTGTGCTATCGGAATACATTCAGGATCATGGTAATAATCTTTATCGGCGTGGGATGTATGTGTTTATCAAACGCACGGTACCGCCGCCTGTAATGCTCATGTTTGATGCTTCTAATCGAGACCAGTGCGAGGTGAAACGCTCGAATACAAGTACGCCTCTACAAGCACTTGTGATGCTTAACGACCCTCACGTATTGGAAGCGGCCAGAGTGTTAGCAGAGCGATTAATGCTAATGCCCAACACTATGGAAGAAAAAATAGAAGCCGCCTTTGCAAGAATTATTTGTCGCCCTATCACTGAAAAAGAAAAAAAAGTACTGTTGAACTATCTTAAAGAAGAACAACATTATTACAAGGAAAATAAAAACTCTGCCGAAAAATTGTTGACAATAGGGGAGTACCCGAATGCTGAGATAACAACAATTGATGAATTAGCTGCTTTAATGCAAATCATTCATACCATATATAATATGGAGGAAGCAATGATGAAAACATAAATTTTACAAAGGATTATAAAAAATAAAAAATATGTCAAATGAATTTTTAAGGCATCGTTGGCACATCAATCGTAGATATTTCTTAGGAAAATTGAGTTTGGGTTTAGGTACAGCAGCATTAGGCTCTTTACTGATGCCTGATTTATTTAAAAATGTAGAGGGCGATTCGTTTGATTTACCGCTTGGGCTACCTCATTTTGCCCCCAAGGCAAAACGCATTATTTACCTTTTTCAAAATGGTGCACCCTCACAATTAGAAAGTTTTGATTATAAACCCAAACTTAAAGAAATGTATGGGCAGGACTTGCCAGCGTCTATTCGGCAAGGGCAGCGATTAACAGGAATGACTTCTGGTCAGCGTGAGTTTCCGCTGGTAGGTTCACATTTTGAGTTTAAACAATATGGTAAATCGGGGGCATGGATAAGCGAGATATTTCCTAATATAGCTAAAATAGCCGATGATATTTGCATTATAAAAACGATGCACACAGAAGCCATTAACCATGACCCTGCCCTAACTTTTTTACAAACTGGTGCACAACAAGGTAACCGACCCAGCATGGGTGCATGGTTGAGTTATGGTTTAGGAAGTGAAAATAAAAATTTACCCAATTTTTGTGTGCTACTCTCCAGAGGTCGAGGCAATGGGCAGGGCGTGTATTCTAAATTGTGGACAAATGGTTTCTTAGATAGCAACCATCAAGGGGTGCAGTTTAGTGCAAGTGAAGATCCTGTACTTTACTTGAACGACCCAGAAGGTGTAACCCGTCAAGGTCGTCGAAAAATGCTCGATTACTTGGCAGAACTCAATGAAAGTAGCTATCAGGAATTTGGCGACCCAGAAATCTATACAAAAATACAACAATACGAAATGGCGTATCGTATGCAAAGCGCAGTGCCAGAGTTAACGGATACAAGCAAAGAATCGGAAAGCATTATTAAAATGTATGGCGCTGACTGTTTGGTGCCAGGAACATATGCTGCTAATTGCTTGCTTGCCAGAAAGTTATCTGAATCAGGTGTTCGGTTTGTACAGTTGTATCATCAAGGGTGGGATCAGCATGGCAACTTAGCAAAAGAAATGGCATTGCAAGCCGAAGATGTGGATAGGGCTTCGGCAGCGCTGGTCATGGATCTTAAACAAAGAGGTTTACTGGATGAAACTTTGGTGATTTGGGGTGGAGAGTTTGGTAGAACAAATTATTGTCAGGGTAATATTTCGCCTAACAATTATGGACGAGACCACCATCCACGTTGCTATTCTATTTGGATGGCTGGCGGCGGTATAAAGCCTGGCATCGTTTATGGCGAAACAGATGAATTGGGGTACAATATTTTCGAAAATCCAGTGCATATTCACGATTTTCATGCTACGGTTTTAAATCTCATGGGTTTAGATCATGAGAAACTGACTTACAAGCATTTAGGTCGTCGCTATCGCTTAACAGATGTAGCAGGCAATGTGGTACAAGGTATTCTTGCTTAGTAAATTTTATAATGTGCCTAAAAGAAAAATAGAATGAATCGTTATAAAATTATAATCAATTTACTGAATCATAGCATCTTTGTATTGCAGTTATTGTTGTTGCTATTATTGTTTTTTGAATCTTATTTAAAACTACCAACTGCTTTGCAAGTGGTAGGTAGGATGCACCCCCTGTGGTTGCATTTACCGATTGGGTTTATGGTAATGTTGGTTTTATTTTTGATTATTCGCAATGAAATTCCTCTAACTACTTATAATAAAATTCAATCTTTTTCACTTCACTGTTTTGCTTTTTCATCTGCACTAGCTGCTATAATGGGTTTATTTTTAGTTCAAGAAGGAGATTATAACCTAGAAACCATTCAGTGGCATAAGTGGACAGGCGCAGCAGTTAGTTTCTCCGCTTATGGATTGCTATTATGGCATAATACTTTTTCTAATCGGTATCCTATTTTTAGTGTTTTATTGTTGATTAATTTCGCTTTGGTAATGTTGGCAGGGCATTTAGGTGGAAGTATAACGCATGGAGAAAATTATTTACTAGCGCCTTTTATAAAAAAAGAATTAGCGGAGGAAAGGATGATTACTCCTGAAATGTCTGTCTTTGAAGTCGCTATTGAACCTATTTTAAAAGAAAAATGCTACGCTTGCCACAATAAAAATAAATCAAAAGGAGCATTAATAATGACTTCATTGGAGG
>DAITMC010000148.1:0-8869 GCA_036835365.1 Saprospiraceae bacterium | reverse complement strand
TAGAGCAATGGACTGAAAATCCATGTGTCGGCGGTTCGATTCCGCCCCACACCACATTTCCAACCGCATTGCTCTCTTGATGAGGCACTGAACAGCGCTTATGGTTAAGCAGTTTGCACTATTTGTTGTGATTTGATTTGTGTTTCAATTTCTTGCAATATTGCTTTTAATACTGCACGCATGATTCTTAATTGTTAATACAAATCAAAAGCACTACTACAACTAAATAGTATAAAGCACAACCCAACCTGCCAAGTTATTCATTTGAGCAGGTCGAGCTTCGCAAACAGCACAAGAAAAGCACTTTTTACCTTCACACAACGATTGTAAACAATCAAAAAGTAAAACATGGCAACTTGTTTGCTACTCCTAGTTTCCATTAGTGAGCAAACTGATCTTCTTCCGTACTTCCTGCCATAGCAACCGTGGAAGAATTACCTTGTTGAACCGTGTTTTGTACATAGTCAAAGTAGCTTGTACCTACAAAGGCTTGGTGTTTTACGGCTGTAAAACCATGTGCTTGCAACGCAAATTCACGCTGTTGAAGTGCAGAGTAACCTGCCATACCAAAATCTTTGTAGGCTTTTGAAAGTTCAAACATGGAAGTATTCAAAGCATGGAAACCTGCTAATGTGATAAATTGGAACTTGTAACCTAAGGCAGCAAGGTCTTCTCTGAAACTCATCATTTCGGATTCGCTCAGGCGCGCTGCCCAGTTGAAGGATGGCGAACAGTTGTAAGCCAACATTTTGCCTGGATATTGTTCGTGAATGCCTTGTGCAAATTCTTTGGCTTGACCTAAATCAGGAAGTGAAGTTTCCAACCAAATCAAATCCGCATGAGGTGCGTAAGAAAGTCCTCTATTAATGCCTTGTTCTAAACCACAATTCACATAATAGAACCCTTCTGCACTGCGCTTTCCTGTTAAAAAGGTATGGTCGCGCTCATCAATATCGGAAGTTAACAAGTTAGCAGCATCGGCATCAGTTCTGGCGATAATTAGGGTTGGCGTGTTCATTACATCTGCCGCCAATCGAGCAGCTACCAGTTTATCAATAGCTTCTTGAGTAGGTACAAGCACTTTTCCGCCCAAGTGTCCACATTTTTTAGCTGAAGAAAGCTGATCTTCAAAGTGAACGGCAGCCGCGCCCGCTTCAATCATGGCTTTCATCAATTCAAAGGCGTTCAAATTACCACCAAATCCAGCTTCCGCATCAGCAATAATAGGCACCATCCAATCTATGTTTCCTTGACCAGTTACAGATTGAATTTGGTCGCGGCGAAGTAGCGCATTATTGATTCTTTTCACCACATTCGGCACAGAATCAGCAGGATAGAGCGATTGGTCTGGATACATTTGCCCTGCCAAATTAGCATCGGCAGCCACTTGCCAGCCACTTAAATAAATGGCTTCTAAGCCAGCCGTTACTTCTTGCACGGCTTGATTACCAGTAAGTGCGCCTAAACCCGCCACGAAAGGCTGTTTTTGCAATTTGTCCCAGAATTTGTTAGCACCTTGTCTTGCCAAAGAGTATTCAATTTCCACACTACCTCTCAATTTAATCACATCCTCTGCGGAGTAAGGGCGCTTGATGCCTTCCCATCTTGGATTTGTTGCCCAATCAATACTCAAACGTTGTGTTTTTGAAATATTTTCCATTGTTTTGTAACTTAATTTTTTATGAAAATTTATGATTATCGTTTTGGTCTCCTGCATAGGGAGACTTTTTTTAAATTAATTCGTAGGCAGGTATGGTCAAAAACTCGCTAAACTCTTTAGTTTTGATTAGTTGATCGAATAGTGCTATGGCTTCTTCAAATCGTCCGTTTTCATAGTTAGTAGTACCAACATAATCCTTAATTTTTTGAATTTCAGCAGGTAACATCGCCTTATACAACTCATAAGTTATTGTTCTTCCATCTTCTAATTTAGCTTGATGGTGTATCCATTGCCAAACTTGCGCTCTCGAAATTTCTGCGGTAGCAGCATCTTCCATCAGGTTGTAAATGGCGGCTGCACCAATGCCTCTCAACCAACTTTCAAGGTAAAGAATACCTACTCGAATGTTAAGCGCAAGTCCTTCTTCTGTGATAGTGCCCACCACAGGTTCAATCAATTCGGCTGCTGTTGTGGTGAAATCAAGGCGTTTGTTGGAAATTTGATTTGGTGTTGACATATAGGTATCAAAAATATCCATTGCCACCTGTACCAATCCTGGATGTGCCACCCAAGTGCCATCGTGTCCATTTTTCACTTCTGTCAATTTATCTTGTCGCACTTTTTCGATGGCTCTCTCGTTGGCTACTACATCATTTTTTATCGGAATGAACGCTGCCATACCACCCATAGCGTGTACTCCCCTGCGATGGCAAGTTTGGATGACCAACTGAGAATAATTACTCATCAACGGTGTGTTCATAGTTACTTTTGAGCGGTCGGGTAAAATGAATGCTGGATGGCGACTAAGTTTTTTGATATACGAAAAAATGTAATCCCAACGCCCACAATTTAACCCAGCCGAATGATCTTTCAGTTCGTACAAAATTTCGTTTAATTCAAAAGTGGCTAAAATCGTTTCAATCAGTACGGTTGCTTTAATACTGCCCTGTGGAATACTGAGGTAATCTTGTGCAAAAACAAAGACATCGTTCCACAAGCGCGCTTCCAAGTGATTTTCTATTTTAGGTAAATAGAAATAAGGTCCAGAGCCTTTATCAAGCAGGGTTTTAGCGTTGTGGAAAAAGTAAAGCCCAAAGTCCACAAGGCTTCCGCTCATAGGTTGCTCTTCAAATACGAGGTGCTTTTCTTCTAAATGCCAACCTCTTGGACGCACCAAAAGAGTTGCTATCTGGTCGTTCAATCGGTATTGCTTTCCATTTTCAGGATTGACAAAACTAATCGTGCCATTTACAGCATCGCACAAATTAATTTGTCCTTCGATACAGTTTTGCCAAGAGGGTGTATTACTATCTTCCAAATCTGCCATAAAAATTTTTGCGCCGCTATTCAGTGCATTAATAATCATTTTTCGATCAACTGGTCCTGTGATTTCTACTCTTCTATCTTGCAAATCTTTCGGAATGGGAGCTACCGTCCATTCACTTTCTCGAATATGCTTAGTTCCCTCTAAAAAATCAGGCAACTGACCTTCATCTAGTGCTTTCTGGCGTACTGCTCGCTGTTGCAATAAATCCTTTCGAGTGGTGTTGAAACGCTCGTGTAGCGCAACCAAGAACTCAAGCGTATCAGGAGTAAGTATTTGCTCAAAGGCTTCTGAAAGGCTTCCTTTTATTTGCAAGGCTTCCATGATATTGCTGTTGGATGGTGAAAAAATGTGGTTCATTATGTTCTGTTTTTATTTGTTTATCGAATATGACTGCAATTTAAGGCATTTTTTCTAAAAGAGAAAATTTCTCTAAATATTTTTTATTCTTAAAATATATTACTTTACGCTTTGAAAGTTACTTTTAAGGGGAAAGAAAAATTTTTAAAAAAAGAAAACAAGAACATTTTAAAGGTGTATTATTGTGATTTACAATTCATTGAAGGATGATTACAACAGAAGAAATTATAAAATTAATCTTTGGCTTTAAAATAAATTATTTACGGCAGCAAAAGCAATTTTCCTATCAAGAACTTTCTGATGCCACGGGATTGGCCATTTCCTATTTGCACGACATTGAAAAGGGAAGAAAATATCCTAAAGTCAATAAAATCAATCTACTAGCTAGTGCTTTAGGCGTGGATTACAACTATTTAGTTTCTACCCAAGCCTCTAAAAAGATTCAACCCATCATCGAATTAATACAATCCGATTTTTTTAAGGTCTTTCCCTTAGAATTATTTGGCATAACGCCTGCCAAATTGCTTGAATTATTTTCAACCACTCCCGACAAAGTGAATGCTTTCATTGGTACGGTCACAAAAATGGCGCGCAACTATCAAATGAAGAATGAGCATTTTTATATGGCGGCTTTACGATCCTATCAAGATATGTACGATAACTATTTTGAGGAAATTGAGCAAGCGGTTCAATCTTTTACCAATCAGTTTCAACTTGAGATTGCTTTTCCTTTTCAGCCTCATTATTTGGCACAACTGCTTGAACAACAGTATCAAATAAGTGTTGACCGAATCACGCTAGCCAATGATGAAGCCCTGCGACAAGTGCGCTCTTATTTTTCAAAGTCCAAGAAAATACTATACCTGAATCAAGGACTTAGCACGGCTCAAGAAAATTTTCTTTTAGGAAGAGAGTTGGCGTTTCAATATTTGCTATTTAAAGAGCGACCTTATTTGACGCGCATGGAGCAAGTAGATTCTTTTGAGCATTTGCTCAATAATTTTAAAGCCTCTTATTTTGCTGTTGCTTTGTTAATGCCTGAGTCATCCATGATTGAAGATATTCGCCATCTAGCGCAGCAAACAACTTGGCAACCAGACTTTTTTGTCCAGTTATTGAACAAATACGACGTAACGCCAGAAATGCTGCTCCAGCGCCTCACCAATATTCTACCTCATCATTTTGGTATCAACGATTTATTTTTCTTGCGCATTAAGGGAAATCAACCCAATGCTCGATTTGAAATGACTAAAGAACTGCACCTGTCGCAGTTGCATAGCCCTTATGCCAATGAGCGCGACGAACACTATTGCCGTCGCTGGATTTCCGTAAAAATTATACAGCAAATCTGGCATCAATCTAACGAAACCAATGAGCCATTACTCATTGATGCTCAGATTTCTCAATATTGGCAAAGTCCTAATGAATACCTTTGTATTGCACTGGCGAAGGCAGAACATTTTGGTACTCAAGACCATTCCAGCGTTACGCTGGGGCTATTGATAAACGATAGACTACGCCAACTTTTTCGCTTCTTAACTGATCCTACGCTACCTGCCTTTCAAGTGAATACCACCTGTGAGCGCTGCGCCGTACCTGATTGCAAGGAGCGTGCAGCCGACCCAGTAATGTTAGCAAAAGCAGCACAACAAGAAAAAATAAAACGAGCAGTAAAGCAATTGGAAGCAGCAGAATAAGAGCGCTTTTTATAGAATAGATTTAGAAATTCCTAATGGACAAATGTTAAGTAGAAATTAATTTTAGCCGAAAAAAAATTAACCTGTTGGATTTAAAAAAAAAATAATTATGCTTGTTGGGTAATATGATTGGTATTTTTATGTAGTTTAGAAAAGCACCTGCGACTTTTTGTAGGCGAAGCCTTTTTGTTACTTTCGTCAGCAATCACAAGCCGAAGCAATCTGTATCACCTCCTTAACACTGCCTCATGTATAGTGATTTAGTTCAAAAACAAAAGAAAATTAGTGTCATTGGTCTTGGCTATGTTGGCTTGCCTATTGCATTGGAATTTGCTAAACATTTCTCAGTGATTGGCTTCGATATCAATGAAACTCGAATTGAGCTAATGAGAAAAGGTATTGACCCTTCTCGAGAGCTTGATGCCAGTGCGTTTGAAAACACAGACATTTACTTCACTGCAAATGCAGAAGACTTAAGGAAGGCTCATTTTCACATCATTGCAGTGCCTACGGATATTGACGAGTATAAAGTTCCTAACTTAACTCCGCTCAAGAAAGCATCTGAAAGTATTGGTAAAGTACTTAAATCGGGCGACTATGTCGTGTATGAAAGTACGGTTTACCCTGGTTGTACAGAGGAAGACTGTTTGCCAATTCTTCAAAAATATTCGGGTTTGTCCTGTAAGGTGTATCAAAATGTAAATAAAGTACCAGTATTGGCAGGCGAAGAAGAAATGGAAGAAAGTCAAGCCACTTTCAAAATCGGTTACTCTCCCGAAAGAATAAATCCAGGTGATAAAAATCATACCCTTACTAAAATATTAAAAATAGTAGCTGGCAGTGATCCTGAAGCGCTAGAAGAAATCGCAAAAGTATATGGACATATCATAGAAGCTGGTATCTACAAGGCATCTTCTATTAGAGTGGCAGAGGCTGCCAAAGTAATTGAAAATACACAACGAGACATCAACATCGCATTGATGAACGAACTTTCTATGATCTTTGATAAAATGAATTTAGACACTAAAGAGGTATTAGAAGCAGCAGGTACAAAATGGAACTTTTTGAAGTTTTATCCAGGACTTGTAGGAGGGCATTGTATTGGTATTGATCCATACTATCTAACCTACAAAGCTCAACAGTTGGATTTTAACCCGCAAATGATCTTGAGTGGTAGAAAAATCAATGACGAGATGCCTGCTTTTGTTGCTAGAAAACTCGTCAAGCAACTCATTCAACTTAATAAAAGCCCGCAAGCTTGTAAGGTGTTGATGATGGGCATAACATTTAAAGAGAACGTAGCCGATATTCGCAACTCTAAAGTGGCTGACTTAGTGAATGAACTTATGGAATACTCGGTAAATGTACATATTACAGATGTTTATGCCTCTCCAAATGAAGTCGCTCACGAGTATCGCTTAACGCTCGTTGAGCAAATTTCTGACGGTTACGATGCAGTCATTGTCGCGGTAGCGCACGAAGAGTATCGAAAATTGACGATGGATTACTTTAAATCCATAATGAAAGATAACCCTATTCTGTTTGATCTTAAAGGTATGTACGAACGTACGGAAGCCCTTCATTACTGGCGATTATGAAAATTCTTATCACTGGCGGAGCAGGATTTATCGGCTCAAATTTGGCGGAAGCACTATTTAACAATCAGCAAGTAGAAAAAGTTAGAGTGCTCGATAACTTTGCTACTGGCTTCAAAGACAATATAGCTCACTTACTTTCGCATTCAAAATTTGAATTCATAGAAGGGGATATATGTGATTTGGATGTTTGCAAAAAAGCCTGTGAAGGAATGGATAGAATCAGCCACCAAGCGGCACTAGGTTCTGTACCTCGTTCCATCCAAAACCCGATCAAGACGAATGAAGTAAACATTGGCGGGACGTTGAATATCTTTGTAGCTGCCAAAGAACATGGGGTTGATAGGATTGTCTATGCCGCTTCTTCCTCTACTTACGGCGATTCCGAAGCGTTACCTAAAGTAGAAGATAAAATAGGCAAGCCTTTATCGCCTTATGCGGTTACTAAATTGGTGAATGAAATATACGCAGATGTTTTTCATAAACTTTATGGAACGGACTTTATTGGCTTACGCTATTTCAATATTTTTGGACCTAAACAAAGCTCAACTGGAGCTTATGCCGCTGTGATTCCCTTATTTTTCAAGTATGCTTTGACAGGGGAAGCCCCTACTATCAATGGCGATGGCACTTACAGTAGAGATTTTACCTTTGTTGCCAATGCGGTACAAGCTAACGAACTAGCACTTTTTACCGATAATTCTGCTGCTTTGAATCAAGTCTATAACATTGCTGTGGGAGAAAGAACTTCCTTGAACGAACTTTGGCGCACTATTAAAGACATTACACAAACCGAAGTCAAGGTGCGTTATGGAGACTTTAGAAAAGGGGATGTGCCACACAGTTTGGCTTCCATTGAAAAAGCAGTTCAACTATTAGGCTATCAACCTAACATAAAGATAGAAGAAGGATTAAGACTAGCCTATGAATGGTACAAAACAAGCGTTTAAAACTTTTTTACTTGGTTGTAAGTTAAATTAAGGGAAATTTAACTCGTTTATGATTACAGACATCAATCAACTGGACTTTTCTAAAACTTATACCTACGCAGACTACCTCACTTGGCAGTTTTCGGAGCGGGTGGAATTGATTATGGGCAGAATTTTCAAAATGTCTGCGCCTAATAGGCTTCATCAGCGGATTTCTATTGTGTTGAGTGGTGAACTTTACTCTTTCTTAAAAAAAAGTTCCTGCGAACTATTTGCTGCTCCTTTCGATGTGCGCTTACCACTTCCCCCACATCGCATCAAAGGCGATAAGGTCAATACGGTAGTACAGCCTGATATTTGTGTGGTTTGCGATTTGGATAAACTCGATGAAAAAGGTTGCCAAGGCGCACCTGATTTAATCATCGAAATCCTATCATCAGGCAATAGTAAACGAGAAGTACAAGATAAATTCGACCTCTACGAAAGTGCAGGGGTGCAGGAATACTGGGTGGTGCAACCCACAGAAAAATTCATCACGCGCTATAACTTGGACGAAAATAACAAATATATCGGTAGCCGCCTGTACACGGAAGATGATACCATAGCAAGTAAAGTCCTGCAAGGGTTTCAAGTAGAAGTCAATCAAATTTTTTCAGTATGATTACGGACATCAATCAACTGGACTTTTCTAAGACTTACACCTATGCCGACTACCTCACTTGGCAGTTCTCAGAGCGGGTGGAGTTAATGAAAGGGTATATTGTCAAAATGTCGCCTGCGCCTAATAGAAAGCATCAAGAAATATCATGGCGCATCGCGCTAAGCATTGGCAACTTTCTGAACACTCAATCTTGCAAAGCTTTTACTGCTCCTTTTGATGTACGCCTCCCTTTACCGCCACATCGAATGAAAGGCGATAAAATAGATACCGTAGTGCAGCCTGATATTTGTGTAATTTGCGACCTATCCAAATTAGACGAACAGGGCTGTAATGGCGCACCAGAACTGGTGATTGAAATTCTTTCACCTGGTAACAATAAGCGAGAAATAAAAGAAAAGTACCAACTTTACGAAAGTGCGGGCGTATTAGAGTATTGGATTGTTGACCCAATGTGGGCACAGATTCTGAAGTACAATTTGAACGAATTGGGTAAATTTCAAACAGGCAGACCTTTTGTGGAGGGCGATATATTGACTAGCCAAGTGTTAAGTGGTTTTGAGCTTGACATCACAGCACTTTTTGAACAGCTATGATTACAGACATCAATCAACTGGATTTTTCTAAAAGCTATACCTATGCCGAC
>DAITMC010000147.1:6922-8910 GCA_036835365.1 Saprospiraceae bacterium | reverse complement strand
TAAGTGATGCCGCAGATCGAAATGCTGCATGGAACAATAGAAATCAACAAGGTTACAACATAGCAGACTTTAACTTGAGTGGAGTGTGCGATGCTTCAGATCGCAATACGGCATGGAACAATAGAAACAAACAAACTCATTTACCTAATAATAACTAATTACCCAGTTATCCAAATCATTTGCTCATGGAAAAGATATTCTATTTTATTATTGTAACTTTATTTCCTGTGTATTTATCTGCCCAAGTAGAAGTTGAACTGACTATTGAAAATCAAACGGTAGTAGGAACAGATTTCTTCTTTGATATTTTCTTGAAGAAAACGGCTACTTCCACAGGAGATCTATTTTTAGGTAATGCAGATTTTGTATTGACTTTTAATAACGCTAACTTTTCTAGTCCAACACTAACATTGGATGGTGTCTCTCCGGGAGGATGTACTTTTGTTCCAACTGATAACACAGGATTAAATCCAGCTTTTACTCAAGACGCTTACTTTAATTCAACTGCTACAACAGTAAACATGAATGAGTTGATAATAAATGTAAATGGGCCTGCACCTGCCAACCAATCTGTTTTTGACACACGAGTTGCCAAAATTGACGCTCAATCTTCTACCCACCGTTTAGCTAGGTTCAAGCTCTCTGGTATTTCTAATCCAGCAGGTACAGCAGGATTAGCTTGGAAAACAACTGGTGAGCGTGTAACACAGGTATTCACTTTAGCTAATACTTCAGATTTTATGGGTTCGGCGACTACCTTAGTAGCTACTAATCCTAGTAACGTTCCACTCCCCGTAGAACTCCTCCAATTCACAGCAGCATCTTTAGAGAAAGCGATTCAGTTGGAGTGGGAAAGTGCGAGCGAACAGACCTTTTCGGGCTACGAAGTAGAGCGCAGCACGGATGGAAAAAACTTTGCCAAAATAGCTTGGCTAACAGGTAAAGGCAATGAAACGCAAGGCGCAGCTTACCAGTACAAAGACGAAGCAGTCAAACAGAATATCATCTATTATTACCGTTTGAAAATGCTAGATTTAGATGGTACTTTTGAATACTCGCCAATGCGTGTAGCCAGCATTAATGATAAAAGTTCGGTAGTTCGAGTTTATCCTAACCCGGTTGTTAACGAAATGGTTGTGGAGTGGGAAAGCAAGGAAGCGGTAAACACTGTGCTTAATCTGTACAGTGCAACCGGTCAAAAGGTGATGAGTAAATCGTTGCTTCCGCAAGATGGTTTCCAAAAAATAGTGTTAGATCGAAATAATCTGCCAAGTGGTATTTATTTCTTGCACATTCAAAGCAACAGCTCCTCGTACACGCAATCTGTAATATTGAAAGACTAGTACTGAAAGTGAAATAGTCGGTATCTTCGAGACGAGCGGTTTTCAAAAAACTACTCGTCTTATTGTTTATAGCACAGGACTTTCTAGTAAATGAATCGTTTGTTCGTTGGCATCCAACTCTGCATAAGTTCCTACGGGTAGCACGCATTGATGTTCGATATGACCAAAAGAAAGACCATGCACCAAAGGAATGTTTAAGTCCATCAGCCTATCTTTTAAAGTTTCCATCAAAGTCAAGGAAAGTTCATCAGGTTTGGCTTCACAATCGTTAAAAATACCAAGTGCAATACCTTTAGCTTTGTCTAAATGAGCGGACTGTAAAAGTTGCGTCAACATTCTATCAATACGATAAGGTTTTTCGCCAATATCCTCCAGGAAAACGATTTTGTCCGTAGCATCTATTCCATACGGTGTGCCTGCCATAGCAGCGATTAAAGTCAAGTTGCCGCCAACTAGCTGACCAGTGGCTTTGCCTGCTCGCAATGTAGTAGTAGCATAGTTAACATCGTTGCTGGCTCTAGCTTTGTTGGCTTCTGCCAATTTTATTTTCCATCGTTTTTTTTCTCTGAATAGCACTTTTTGAATTTGCTGCTGCGCATACTCAGGCATTTCGCCTGTTGCATTTTGCCCATGAAAACTAATTAA
>DAITMC010000147.1:5653-6822 GCA_036835365.1 Saprospiraceae bacterium | reverse complement strand
CCCAAACCTAGATTGAAGACTTCATAATTCTGCTGATTTTGTTTTTTTATGATGTATTGCAACGCTTTAGTGTGTGCATTAGCCAAGTCCATCACATGAATGTAATCTCGAACACAACTGCCGTCGCGCGTGTCATAATCTGCTCCAAAAACAGTTATCTTCTCTCGTTTACCAATAGCTACTTCAGTGATGACAGGTACAAGGTTGCTGGCATTGCTAGTTGGAGATTCGCCCATTTTCGCACTTTCGTGCGCACCAGCAGGATTGAAATAGCGCAAAGCAATTGCACTGAATTGAGGATGTGCTTTGGCAAAGTCATGGATGATTTCCTCTCCCATTTGCTTGGTGCGTGCATAAGGGGACTCAGCATTTTGTAACGGGGTATCTTCGGTAACAGGTAGTTGCTGGGCATTGCCATATACAGAGCAAGAAGAAGAAAAAATTAGATGTTGCACATTGAAATCTTTGCAGCATTTTAAGATGTGTAGCAAGCCGTTCATGTTGTTGTAAAAATATTCCCAAGGTCTTGCAACAGATTCTCCAACAGCCTTTAAAGCTGCAAAATGAATAACGCCAATAATGTCTTTATTGTCTTGAAAAACGCCTTTTGTGGCAGCATAATTCACTAAGTCGGCATTGTAATTTTTGACCCGTACGCCAGTGATTTCCTCTATGCTATCTAATACGTCGGGGGAGGAATTCATGTAATTGTCAATACTAATCACATCAAATCCGTTATCTATTAAGTCAACAATGGTATGGCTTCCAATGTATCCAGTGCCACCAGTGACCAAAATTTTATTCTTTTTTTTGTTTTTCATTTGCTTGCGTTGAAATTTTAACTGCGGAATAAATAAATTGCTTTTTAGAACAGCATATCACAAATTTATACCTTTATTGTCAAATCATAGGGTGAAATCATTACGAATTAAAAATAAAGTGAAATGAACTTACTGGAATTAGTCAAATCCGTCCAACAAATTGCACAAGCAGCAGGCGAAGTCATTATGGAAATTTATGAAGACGCATCGGGAGTAGAAATTAGTAAAAAATCAGATGATTCTCCATTAACGCAAGCAGATAGAGCAGCTAATGAATTGATTTGTAAAGGTTTAATTAGCTTAACACCCAACATTCCCATCATTTCTGAAGAAAATAAGCAAATTCCT
>DAITMC010000147.1:0-5553 GCA_036835365.1 Saprospiraceae bacterium | reverse complement strand
GATAATCAAACGAAAGCACCTTTGCGGTATAACAAAGAAAATTTGCTTAACCCTTATTTTGTTGCTTATGGCAACCTAAAAGTATAACAGAAGTACTATGAACTTGACGGCTGTTGTTATTGCAAAAAATGAGGCGCATCAAATTGAGCGTTGTCTGCGTGCGCTTCAACAAGTGGCGAATGAAATTGTGCTAGTGGATAGTGGGAGTACCGATAATACGGCTGTGCTTGCACGGCTGCTCGGCGCAAATGTAGTGGAGTACAACTGGCAAGGTTACGCCCAAAATAAAAATTATGGCAATGCGCTTGCTCAATCAGATTGGATTATCTCTGTTGATGCAGATGAAGTGCTCTCTGAGGAACTCATACAAAGTATTCAACAGTTGCAAATGTCTGATAATGAGGTGTATGCTTTAGATAGAATGAATAATTACTGTGGTACTTGGGTAAAGCACAGTGGATGGTATCCCGATTGGAAACCACGTATTTTCAACCGAAAACAAGTGCAGTGGCAAGGCGATTTTGTGCATGAAACACTCGCTATTCCTAGTCGTTGTAAAGTGATAAAGTTGAAAGGTAAATTGTGGCATTATAGTTACAACAGCAGAGAAGACCACTTGAGAAAAATCAATCATTACACAACATTATCTGCAAAAGCACTCTTTCAGAAAGGTAAAAAATCTTCTTTTCTTCATATTTGGATATATCCCTTGGTGCGGTTTTTTAAAACCTTCTTTCTAAAATTAGGTTTTTTAGATGGTAAAACGGGTTGGTATATCAGTCAATACAATACTTACATGATTCATCTAAAGTATAAGAAATTAAAACAACTTCATGCAGGAAATTAAACTACTTCATATTTCTTCTGCATTAAGTTGGCGTGGAGGGGAACAACAAATTGCCTATTTAATAGAAGCACTGAACAAACTTAACATAGAGCAGCACTTATTCTGTGTGGAACAAACGCCTATGGAGACTTGGTGTAAGTCAAACAAGATTAGTCATTTTGCTTATAAAAAACGGTCTTCATTTTCTACTAAAGTAGCAGAAAAAGTAGCTGCGTTTTGCTATATAAAAAAAATAAATATTGTTCACGCACACGATAGTCATGCACACACTTATGCTTTTATGTCGGTAGTGTTGAACTGGAATAAGGCAAATATTGTCGTTAGCAGAAGGGTAGATTTTCCTATTCAATCGAATTTATTGTCCAAATGGAAATATAACCATAATAGTGTAAAGAAAATAATTTGTGTTTCAGAACATGTAAAATCTATTATCGCTCCTGTCATACAAGATAGTAATAAGCTAACTGTCGTGCATAGTGGTATTGATATACAGCGTTTTACATATGGAAATACGCATTCTTTGCGATCTGAATATACTATTCCTAAGCATTATTACACGATAGCTAATATTGCAGCATTGGCGAGTCATAAAGACTACATTACTTTTGTTAATACGGCTAAAATATTGATAGAAAGAGGATTCAATGCCGTTTTTCTTATCATAGGTGCAGATGGAGGGGAAGAAGATACCATTAGGAACTATGTTAAAACGCAAGGTCTTTCAGCGCATGTTATATTTACGGGTTTTCGAACAAATATTCCACAGATACTACCTGAATTGGACGTGTTGCTCTTTACCAGTAAAGAGGAGGGACTAGGGACTAGCGTTTTAGACGCTTTTGCGAGCCAAGTTCCCGTAGTAGCCACTGCTGCTGGCGGCATCCCCGAGATGGTGGTACATGAACAAACTGGGTTATTGGCGAATATAGGAGATGCTAATACTTTAGCTGATTACGTTGAAAAAATACTGAAAAACAATGATTTACGATTACGACTTATCAAAAATGCTACCCAAAAAGTCATAGATTTTAGCAAGGAAAATATGGCTAAAAAGACCCTTGAGGTATATCAGTCTTTGCTTTAGTCAGGATGCGCTAAGGAGTTGTTGAAAAAAAGTTTCATAATTTGAAATCGTTTGCTCCATCGTGAATCGCTGCATAGCTGCGCTGTAACCTTGCTCCATCAACTGCTTCCGAACGGCTTCATTCCCAAGCACTAGGTTTATTTTTTCTACCAATTCTTCAATGTTGCCATCTTCAAACCAAAGTCCATTCTTTTGATTATCCAAAACATCAATAATTCCTTCGTAGCGCGTGCCAATTACAGGTATTTTTGCACCCATTGCCTCAACAAGTACTAAACCAAAGCCATCCGTAGTAGAGGCTAATACATTGACACTCATTAAAGGATAATAATTCATAACCGCTCTCGGATCAACTTTTCCTGCATAAATAATAGTCTGCTCAATGCCAAGTTGTTTCACCAATTCATTAAAAGTACCTGCCTCAATACCAACGAATAATACTTTAATATTTTTATCCAAGTAAGGGAGTGCTTGAATAATTTGCGCTTGATTTTTTAATCTTGAAACACAACCAATCACTTTATCTTCTAGCGAAAGACCAAATTGTTCCCTTAATGTAGCTACTTTTTGAGGGTCAATCCAGCTAAACTTTGCTGCGGGTATGCCATTGTAAATTACTTCTATATGATGCGATGGAATACCGTTTTTGACAAATGTTTTTTTCAATTCATCACTAATCACTACGATTTTATCTGTTCCTTTCCAATAAAACCAATTTTGCAGACGACCTCCTGCACTTTTTGGTGTTTGTCGGCGCGTATGGACTACTTGGACTGGCAGGCGATACCACCAGCGAGCAAAAATAGATAAGTATCTATCCTTACTAGATTGGGCGTTAATCAACTGAATATCATAATCTTTGACTACTTTTCTTATTTGCTGTAAACTTGTTCTACTGAATTTACTGCGGAATGTCATCGGATATAAAATGACTTTTGTGCCACTCAACATCTCGTAAAGCAGCGATTCTTTACGACAACCCACTACTACTCGATGCCCTTTGTTGGCAAGCCCTTCACTCAAGTAAGCAATTGAATTGGTGGCACCCGCCATATCTCCTTGGTAAGTCAAAAAAAGCAGGTTCATGCTTTTTATTTTTTCTCAAAGATAAGGAAACATTCCTTGCAAAAGAATCCAATTTGTTTTTAAACCGACATGTCGGGGCGACTTCGAGTCCACCCTGACACTATGACTTGACTGTAACCCGCTACTAATTATATTAATCTTTCAGGGTGGAGTTTGTCGTTGTGTCTTCTACTGTAAGCATAGTTTCAAACTGTCTGCGTAACATCAGTTACTTAAAGTGCTCCAATTAATTAGTTGGTCTAACTTGCCTCACCAAGCGCGGTTTCCCACATCTGCCAATAAGCAGCTTCTAAGTTTCTGGCAAATTGTTGATTATCAAACAAAGGCAATTCATGGAGATGGTCGAGCAGGTATTGTTTGAGTTCCGCTAGGCGCGTTGGATGCTGGGCAAGTGCAATCGCTTTGGCTTGGTAGGTGGCGAGGTCGGGACAAATGAGTTCCTCTAGCCCAGAAGCAGCGAGAATGCTTGCGCTCATGCGGGAGGTGTAGTTATCTGCTACTACCGTGAGAATGGGCAGCCCCATACTAATGGCAGCCACCGAAGTTGCCCCCGCACTGTAACGCCAAGTATCGAGAAATAAATCGCAAAGTTGGTGCATTTTGAGGTAGTGGTTGTAAGGTTGCCAAGGTGCAAAAATAATCCGCTCAGGGTTCACCCCAGCTTTTTGTGCTGCTATGACAAGATTCTCACGGGTCACTTCCGAAAGATAAGACAACCAAAGTACGGAATCGTCAACAGCTTTTAAAATATTCATCCAGACCTCGAATATTTCAGGCTCTATTTTAGTAGGACGATTGAATGCCGCAAATACAACGCCTTTTTCTGGTAAGCCCATCTCCGCTTTAGTCATGTTGATGTCGGGAATAGCGGGCAGTACGCCTAAAAAAGCATGAGGCAAATGAATGACTTTTTCTGTGTGTACCTTTAAACTACTCTCCTACACCATTCAATACTTTTTCTATCAAAGTAGGATGCAGGCGAAAGCCAATATCTTGTAGTTTTTCAATTTGCTCTTTTACACTCATAATCAGTCCCTTTTGTTTTGCCTCTATCAATATGCCTAAAATACCGATAATTTTAAGTCCCTGTTCTTTGGCTGCTATCCTACCCAACTTTTCATCAATGACTAGATAATCAGCCTACTGCTCAAGTGCTAAAACAATGGACTCAGATTCTCCTAAATCCAGTTCATAATGGTTCATCAATTGAACAATCCGTTTTTGATTGGATGGAAAAACTGTTTTTATCCATTCTAGTTGCTTGCTTGTTCTTCTAGTTCATACAATTCACGCTTAACACTAGGGCTAATCATAATTTCAGTATATAAGATGGTCAAAATATCCAATAAACCAATCTGATACAGGTTACTAATAGCAGAGGTGTCACTTACTACAATCATAGTTGAATATTTAGATTTTCCATATCTGTATTCAACTCTTCCTCATCGTAGTTCATATAGATAGACCTATCGCCTAACGCCTTTTGGAATGCAACTCTATTCAAACCAGACAGCGTCTTTGCCTTTCCAAAGCTCATTCTTCTTTTCTCGTAAAGAAAACAAGCAAGATCAACCAACAACTCATCCGCGCTGGTTTCCAATTTATTCAAAAAATAATCTGAGACGACAAGTGCCATATCGTATTGCTTTTATTATTAGCTACTTAACAATTATTCACATAAGTCCGTTCAATACCACAAAAAGTTAAAACACTTTTAAGTAGATAAGTTTGATGGTGGAGCGTAGTGTTGGGGGGACTGGTGGTTTTCATCATAGCCCACGAATTAATTCGTGGGCTATGTAGCTAAAATTAGCTCGCGAATGGATTTATCCATTTTCTCTTTTTTGCTTGAATTGATGACATTCTTCCCCAACGCCTTTAAAACCATCAAGTCACCCCGATACCATAACTTTAAATCTATTAACCTGGTTTTTGGGGCTGAAAAGTTTATCCATAATACAAGTTTTTTTCATATCTTCATGCGATTCTTTTTTTAAAGTTAAAAAGACACGAAGCAACGAGTACAACAATGTGCACCGTCCAGGTACAAGGTACTTTACCAGCGCATAGCCCGTGCCATCCAAGATGGACGTTTTATCGCTACACCAAGCAAAAGCAGCAGCGACTACTCCAACGCTACTACCAACAGCTCGTGCGCCGTGGACAGTGGATGCTGCCAGCAGCCAGCTTGGTGTTTGGTGGCGTGAGCCTGAGCCATGCTCAAACCTTTACGCAAGTAACTACTACCGCCAGTCCTTTCGTCAACCTTCCTATTAACCCTGATATGCCCTTTGGGCTGACGGATGTGGGCAGCAATTCCGCCCCCAGCTTTGTGGATATAGATGGCGATGGGGATTTGGATGCTTTTGTCGGGGAAATAAATGGCAATATCCTTTACTTTGAAAATACAGGAACGACTGCCAGTCCCGCTTTTGCTACCCCTAGCACCAATCCCTTTGGGCTGACGAATGTGGGCAGCAATTCCACCCCCAGCTTTGTGGATATAGATGGCGATGGGGATTTGGATGCTTTTGTC
>DAITMC010000146.1:0-8955 GCA_036835365.1 Saprospiraceae bacterium | reverse complement strand
GGTGTA
This sequence comes from Saprospiraceae bacterium, assembly GCA_036835365.1. Lineage (GTDB taxonomy): Bacteria > Bacteroidota > Bacteroidia > Chitinophagales > Saprospiraceae > JAAUTG01. The sequence continues at coordinate 8,949 of DAITMC010000146.1, read as the reverse complement.
ATCCGCATAAAAAGCACTGCCGATTGTGGAGAATTAGGACATTTAGAGCCGTCTGGCTGTACAAATTCGTTTCCATTTCTGAGGCACTGCGCCGAGAGAAACAATTGAAGAAAAACGAAAAAACTTGATAGTAGTAATACCCTTCTCATTGAGTTCACCAATGTTTAAATGTTCGCAAAAATAATTTAATTTCTTTAGCCTCCATGATTATTAGTGCTATAATAATGTCTAAAAGCACAATATTTAATATGTTGACTAAACCTCAATACTATTAGGTGTATTACTACTGCATAGGCAAAAGTAGATTATTTTTTAATTTATCTCACTGTAAATCAGATAATTCAATCTTAATTTGCTTCATTTATCTTATCACAACAAGTTTTCCCGAACTGCTGCTCAACGATTCTCCTTTGCTTGTTTCGGCATTAATAGTGTAAATATAAATGCCTTTTTCCAAATTTTTTCCATAATCCGTAATACCGTCCCAAGCAATACAATTATTTACATCTACGGCATTTCCTTGCGCAAGGATACGTTCTTGTATCGTTTTTACCAATTTTCCATCAACAGTATAGATAGTGATTTTTATGTCTAAGGCTTGATTGTTTACGTTATGCTGAAATGCAAAACAAGTACCATCGGAAAGCGGATTTGGGAAAGCCACGACGTTACTAATCTTTGCCTGTGTTTGGTCTATAACGACAAACTCTGTGTAGGCTTCCGAAAAATTATTAGCTACGTCCCATGCACTCACACGAATAGAATGTCTGCCTGGACTTAGGTTGCTCAATGGGAATCGCACTTCGCCGCGTTGGTAGTTATCTAACTCAGACTTATAAAATTCATTGAGCAAGAACGTATTTTGTGTATTTTCATCCAAAATAGCTTCCAAATCGTGTCCAATACTATTGCCTACCACATTAATGCCACTTTCGTCATACAACTTAACAATAAGCAATGGATTAGCACTGGTTTGGTCGCCAAATTTAAAGTTTTTATTGTCCATAAATAGGTCGATTTCAGGACCTTGGTTGTCTGATAGCAAATTATCACTTGCGCCACCAATAATCACCTTATCGTAATGTCCACTAGCATCAAGCATGGTGCGTTCATCTTGAGCGTAGTAGCTAATCTTACCTTTGCCAAACTGGAAATTGATGTCTTTGGGTACTACAAATTGAAATTTGAATCGCCCTTGTTGCACACTTGCCTTGCCTTTAAAGATAGTATTCTTTTGCAAAGAAAAATCAAAGGGTTGACTTCTTGTATCTTGCCCCAGTGTACTGTAAGTAATGGGTTTATCGAATACTATGGGCGTAAGTTGCCCATTGAAGTTTTCTATGATTCGACCATTTTCATCTTGTATTTCACCTTCAATTTCAACAATTTGTAAAGCACGCAAGGTATCCATCGTAATTGTAGCATCTTTTCCATTTATCCTAGTCGTTGCTACGTTGTAAACGGGTAATGCCAAAGGTTGAGCGGGATCGCCTAGTAAAGTGAACTTTCGTGAATTTTCTGATCTTCCTACACTAGAACTGTTTTTTGCACGCTGCATAATTTGCCCCAACGTTGGACGTTTGCCATCAATCCTTTCTAACATTACATCGAAAACAGAGCGCACCAAAGCTGCATTAGAACTGGCATATACAGCGCGTACGGTTGTAAAAAGTGCAATACCCCCACCATTAGGATTTAGTATAACTTCTTCACCACCAGTTACTTGATTGGGGTCGTCGTATCCGGCAAAGGAGCAAGTAGCAGTAACGAATACGGGTAAGCGATTAAAATTAGTCCAATTGCGGATGTCGCCTCTGTTTTTATCCAAAACACGTTCTTGTGCCCAGCCTTGCGCTCCGCCATGACCTAGATAATTCACCGCCAGCGCTCCTTGAAAAATAGCTTGATTTAGTGCTTCTGTTGCTAAAGGAAATCCTGCACCACCCGATGTAGAAGTTCTTGGGAAAGCATCGAAGTAAATTTTTTCTTGATTAAATTGAGGATAATCACTAGCTACTTTGCTTGCTACTCGGTCAGCATCTCGAAGGTGCAAATTGTTGTCGCCATCATCTGCCACAAAGACCAATCTGTTCCGCCAATCGCCAAATGTATTAGCGGAAAGGTCATAGTTGATAATTTTGTCCACCACTAACCTAGCTTCTTGTAAATTCTTTACGGGCAGTCTTCCAACTGCAATATCCAAATCGCCTTGCAAGTTTACACCTTCTCCATCGTCCAGAAGGGCATAATAGTCATCACTTGGAAAGGCAGTAATAGGATTTTCAGAACGCTCCGTTTGATACACAGTAATAAAATTTCCTCCCCTCTTGCCAATGTTGCGATAGTCAAAAGAGCCATCGCCAAACAATAGCAGATACTGAAACGACGTATCACGTTGATATAACATTCTTGCAAAATCTCGAATAGCAGAAGGGTCTTGTCTGCCAGAAGAAAATTCATTGAATACGTCATCAATATTGACCAGTTGTACTTTTAAATTGGAGTAATCCTCTCTATGGTCTGCCAAGCGCTGTGCTGGTGCAGCAAAATTGGTATGGTATAGGATGACCATATTTACGCTCTCTATGCCGTGAAGATTTTGATTACCAATAGGTTGAATACTAATTGGCGATAGGGTTTTGCTAGGATAGAAAGCGACAAATTCCCTGAGTTCTTGGGAGCTAGTACCAAAGGTAATCGTATTCCCTGATTGCGTAAAAATCTGTCTTTGAGGGTTTAATGGGTCAGTAATATCCCACACTTGAATATTACTTTTTGCATTTTCTAATTTATAGGTAGTAGCAGAAAAGTTTAAGCTATTCAAATCTCTAAAAACCAACTGCTCCTCGTTCATGAGCAGCCTTCTGCGTGCGTTGAGTGTAATGTAATCCACCCAACCTTCATCGCCGTTGTAGGTGATACTCAGTTCAATATTGTCTTTATCCGTACTGAAAGTACCCAAAAGCGAGCCGATATTGGCAAAAGTAGATTCAGAAGGGTCGGTAAATGAGCGCGAAGTCTCTGTAATGAGATGGCTTTCTAATTTTGTTCCATTCGCCTCAATGCTAAACCTTCTGCTGGTTTTGCTTCGTGCGGCTATGAATGCCTTTAGCTGTACTGGTGCTGTGGTTACCAAATTTGGAAATGTAAAATTATACTTGTAGGTGTTGACATTTCTGAATTGATCGCCGTACCATCTTCTACCAGAACCTTGTGTAGAAATAAAAGCATCTAATAAGTTTACTTTGTCCTCTTCATAATGGATACAGTCGTCAAACGTTTCCGTAACATAGTCTTTGTTGGCATTGAGGTTAGATTGCTCTACTAAAGTCACCTTTTCTGTGGTACCTATTTTTAAAAAATAGTAATTATGATGGTCAAAGGCATTTTTTCTCACAGCAAATTGCTTGTCTGTGGAATTGTAGTAAAATTTATCCGCCCCCTCAGCAAAAAAGACCAAATAATCATTGGAATTTAGTCGCTCGTTGGTTGCGCTTATCCATGAGAAAGGAATTTCCTGTAAATCGTCAAAGGTGTTTTCGCCTACCGCCTCTGGCAACATACCTGTCTGACTACCAAATAATTGTATGGTATTGGGGTTTAAAGTACTCACATTTACACCTAATTTACTCAGTTGCTCTACATTAATACGATGAATACCTCTTTTTTCTATTGTAATCTTAAATAATTGCCCATCCGCCAACACAGAACGAGTAGATGCTCCCGATTGTGCATGAAGTTGACCCAAGAGACACAAAAAGTAAAAATATATAGTAAATCTGCTCATAATCAATGGATTGATCAATAATACTAACGTCTCAAATGATAGCTGTATGATTTTTAACCTACTAACAGAAGATAAAGTTACACCTTTTATACATTCAAATCTGTCGGCTAAATGAAAAATTGGAAAACACCTTTAACTAAAATTACGTTATAAAAACGTTAAGCCTTTGTTCGTATTGTCTTATCTACCGTCACTAAGATCGTTTTTGGTTCTAGTCATCTCATAAGATAACTTATTCTGATATGAAGTATCTGTTTAGCTTTTCTATATTATTACTTTTATGTACCCATACCGCATTGGGGCAAGACCCCATTTACAGCCAGTTTTTTGCTGCACCTTTGCAAATTAATCCAGCTTCCGTAGGCAACACACTTGCTCCACGCATCACCATGAACTACAGATCGCAGTGGCCCTCGTTCAACCGAGCTTATGTAACTTATGGTGTCGCCTACGAACAATTCTTTGAGCCATTGAACAGCAGCATCGGCTTAATGGTGCAAGCAGACGAAGCAGGCGATGGCATTTACAAGCAAAATAATGTATCTTTTATTTATGGTTACCGCTTAGCTATCAACAAAGATTTTTTCTTAAAAATGGGTATTGAAGTAGGTGGTGGGCAAACCGTATTGGACTGGGATAGACTTATTTTCTTTGACCAACTAGATGCTTTACAAGGCAATGTTTTTTCTTCCGCGGAGGCGCGCCCAAGCAATCTTTCTAACACCTACCTAGATTTGGGTACAGGGCTTATGGCTTACGGCAAACAATTTTATGCAGGCTTTTCCTTAAAACATATTAATGTTCCCAACCAAGCCATATTAGCGATCAATGATAATTTAAACACAGGGTTACCTTTGCGTACTACCCTTCATATGGGGGGAGAATTCTCGTTGCAGAAAGGCAATAAATCAAAGGGAGAATCGTTTATATCCCCAAATGCAATGTTTATCAAGCAAGGTCAGTTTGCACAGATAAACGCTGGTGCATACATCGGGAGTGGTGCAATTTTTGGCGGTCTTTGGTATCGCCACGCCTTTAAAAACCCTGATGCTACAATTTTTTTATTTGGCGTACAATATGATGTGCTAAAAATCGGTTACAGCTACGACTTTACTGTTTCTAGGTTAGCTAGTGCAGTGGGAGGCTCGGGTGGAGCACATGAAATAGCACTTACGTTCAATTTTGAAAATAGTGCTAGCTGGCAACGCCAAAAAAAAGCTACTCGCTACAATGATTGTTTGAAAATTTTTCGATAATTGTTGTCGTTAATCATTCAATGATGATGATATCAAAATAAGCTATTTTGAACGTCTTTGCTAGAATTGTATGAATCATCATTATCGTAAATTGTTTTTTATCATTGAATCCAAGAACTTGAAATTTAAAATTAAGCAAATGAGGTTAGTAAAATTCTCGGTATTTTATTTCACAGCTATTTTATTGCTCGCTTCATGTGGTAAGAAGGAGCGCTCAACAACCACTGGCTGGAATTACAACGACCAAAAATGGGGTGGTTTTGAAAAAGTGGAAGGCTATAAAGGTCAAATTACTGGACCCAACTTAGTTCCTATTGAAGGAGGTACTTTTGTTATGGGGTTGACGCAAGAAGACGCTACTTACGATTGGAATGCCATTCCAAGAAGAGTAACAGTTTCTTCCTTTTATATGGACGAAACCGAAGTAACCAACTTAGATTACCGCGAATATTTGTATTGGTTGAGAAGAGTGTTCGGGGAATCTTACCCAGAAGTTTACTTAAAAGCACTTCCTGACACTCTGGTATGGAGAGAAGAATTGGCGTACAACGAGCCAATGGTGGAAACTTACTTCCGCCACCCATCGTTCAACGACTATCCTGTGGTAGGGGTGAGTTGGATTCAAGCCACTCAATATTGTATGTGGCGTACTGACCGTGTGAATGAAATGTTGTTGATCGAAAAAGGGATTTTAAATCCAAATACAGAACAACAAGATGAAGCAAATTTCAACACAGAGGCTTATTTAGCTGGTGTGTATGAGGAATCTGCCATCAATGTGCGCAAAGGATTAAAAGATTTTAGGAATGGTGGCGAACGCCAAGTTAGCTTTGAAGATGGTATCTTACTACCTTCTTATCGTTTGCCAACAGAAGCAGAATGGGAATATGCAGCACTAAGTTTGCAGGGCAAAATGGCTTCTTCACAAGACGAACTAATTACAGATCGCCGAATTTATCCTTGGGATGGCAATAGTGTTCGCTACCAAAAACGCAATAAACAACAAGGTATGATGTTGGCTAACTTCAAACGTGGTGGTGGTGATTACATGGGTATGGCAGGTAAATTGAATGACAATGCAGCAGGTCCTGCTGAAGTGCGTTCATTTATTCCCAACGATTTTGGCTTATACAATATGGCAGGCAATGTTAACGAATGGGTGGCTGACGCTTATCGTCCCTTAACGAGTTTAGCGCTTCGCGATGTAGAAAACCATGACTTGAACCCGTATAGAGGTGGCGAATTCAAAACAAGAGTATTAGATGACGAAGGGAAACCAACAACGGATAGTTTAGGTCGTTTAAAATATCGCAGTGTAGAAGACGACGAAGTGGCAGATAGGGAAAATTACAAGGTAGGACGACCTTTAGATTACTTGGATGGAGACCAACGTTCTTCTGCTTACTACGACTACGGCAACCACACTTTGGTAAGCGACAATGCTAGAGTTTACAAAGGTGGCTCATGGTCTGACCGCGCCTATTGGTTATCGCCAGGTACAAGACGATTCAAGGATGCAGACCGCTCTTCAAGAGATATTGGCTTCCGTTGCGCCATGACCCGTACTGGTGCACCAGGCGGTAATGATGGCTCTAGTGGAAACTCATTTAAAGTAAAAAAGCAAAAGCAAAATAGAAGATATTAATTTTGTTCTTTAGATAGCCAATCCTCTAATTTGAATTTGGCTAGTTAGTGGTAATAACACAACTGACTTATCAAATTCACGCTGAAAAGTTCAATACAAGAGGTGCTAATCATTTTGGTTAGCACCTCTCATCTTTTTGTCTAATTTTGTATTATGACTAACTAATTAGCCATTAAGAAGATGAAACGTTTTGCTATATCTGATATTCACGGCTGCGCTAAAACTTTTGAGGCGTTACTTCAAAAAATTAATTTCACTACCCACGATCAGTTGTATCTACTCGGTGATTTTATTGATAGAGGACAGCATTCAAAAGGCGTATTCGATTTAATTTTTGCTTTAATGAGTAAAGGCTACACTGTTCATTGCTTGAGAGGCAATCACGAGCAAATGCTGCTCGATGCTCTTGATAATCAGCAATATGCTGACCAATGGACGAACAAAAGCGGTGGGTTGGTTACTTTACAAAGTTTCGGTGCAAATAGTATTCATCAAATTCCCGACAACTATCTTAAATTCATAAGTGCCATGCCTTACTACTTTGCTTTGGAAGATTACTTATTGGTACATGGTGGATTTAATTTTGATTTAGCCAATCCATTATTAGACAAGGAGGCTATGCTCTGGATGCGCAATTGGTATGATCGCATCAATCATCTTTGGTTGGATGGGCGCATTGTCGTACACGGACACACCCCCCGACCTCGCTCCATTATTGAGAAAGGATTAAAACATCTTAAAGCCACGCCAGCCCTCAATATTGATTGTGGCTGTGTTTATCCACTCGATGAAATGCACCAACTTTGTGCCTTTGATTTAGATGCTCAATTACTCGTTTTTCAACCCAATGTTGAAGCATTATTTTGATGGACGTTTGGCGTAAGGAAGTTGGGCTAGCTTTGCTGTGCTGTGGTAAGTATCCAGACCACTAATCGCAATGACGCCATGTGCTGATAAATTAAGATGTCCATCCTCTGCTACTGATTGCGCTGGCAGCCATACTTCTAGCACCTTACCCACCATCAAAATCGTCCCATTACAAGGCACTATTATTTCTTCTTGAAATTGCAATCCTAACTTAATCGGGCTTTCCTGAACATAAGGCGCAAAAAAATTACCTTTAATCTCGGGTGTAAGACCAACTGCGTCAAATTCTGAAGTCTCTTTAGGATATTTAGCCGAAGTCTGATGTGCTTTAGCATAAAAATTTTCATGGATATGATTGATGGTGTAGTAGCCTGTAGTTTTGATATTGTCATAAGTATGTCGTTCAACAGTGGTTGGGCGAAGGATGAAACCTAAATACGGCGGATTTGCTCCAATATGCACCACTGAATTGAAAATAGCTAAATTATGACGATGTTGTCCATCGGTAGTACCTATTAAATTAGCACTTTTGAATCCAGAAAGGTAATTCATCAAGGTTGCACGCTTGCGGTCTGGCATTGCCAGAACATCTTCTAAATTTAAGTGTATCATTTCTGATTGTATTTATCTAAAAAGATTCAATGATAATAGCTGGAATTGATTATGGTTCAAAATTAGCGGGTACAACAGTAATTGCCTTACTGGAAAATAATACGGTACAGCTATTGCAAAGTGAAAAAAAGCAAGATGCAGATGCTTTTGTCTTACAGCATTGTCAAGCATTCGGCATTAAAAAAGTATTTTTAGACGCACCTTTATCTTTGCCTGGTATCTATCGCCAAATGACTGGCTATGACGATTATTTCTATCGCCAATCCGATAAATTACTTCACGCGATGTCACCAATGTTTATTGGTGGTTTGACGGCGCGCGCCATGAAATTAAGCCACACTTTAGCAATACAAGGTATTGAAGTGAAAGAAATTTATCCTGCACATTTGGCTAAATTATTATCCCTAACAGCGTTGAACTACAAAAAAGAAACCTCAGCCATACCAGCAGTGATGGAACAATTGGGAACTTTGCTTCCCTTTCCACTTTCTACCTTTCCTGCAAATTGGCATCAAGTGGATGCGATTTTAGCCTTATTTAGCGGTTGGCGCTATCTGAATAATGAATGTAAAGTTTTTGGCGACGTGGAAGAAGGACAAATTTTTGTTTAGCAGTTCCGTTCATCTTTTACTTATTCTATTGCTAATCAATTTATTGATTATTTGTTCAATCCTTCACCAATTGCAATTTCATTTTGGTAATTCTATCCTCTAATTTTTCAGAACTTAGCTTTTCACGCAAGCGATCCACCATAATAGGGAAGGCAAAAGGGGTTGCCTTTT
>DAITMC010000145.1:0-9117 GCA_036835365.1 Saprospiraceae bacterium | reverse complement strand
TTATTGTTATTATTTTTGGTTCTTATGGCGACTTAATTGAATCTATGCTCAAGCGAAGCTACGGCATCAAAGATTCTAGCAATTTATTGCCAGGACATGGAGGATTTTTAGACCGCTTTGATGCGTTTATTTATATGTTGCCTTTTGCTGCTACTTATTTACTCTGGATAAAATAAAAACAAGTTTTAAATACTGATTTGCTATGCGCATACACCGTGAAGGAACATCTATTTTAATTGTGTTCTTTATTTTTGTGACAGTAGTCAATTTTATAGTAACCTTATATCTACCTATTATTTTACCATTGACTTTGTTGGGAGCAATAGTATTGATGAGTTTATCCTTAAATTTTTTTCGCAATCCAATACGAAAGATACCTCAAATAGATGCCCGACTCATTTATGCGCCAGCCGATGGCACCATTGTCGTTCTAGAAGAAGTGGAAGAAACCGAATTTTTTAAGGATAAACGCTTGCAAGTATCTATTTTTATGTCCATTTATGATGTACATGCTAATCGCAGCCCAATGGAAGGAGATGTTGTCTATTTTAAATACCACCCTGGAAAATATTTATTAGCCAGACATCCAAAATCTTCTACTGAAAACGAACGAAATACATTAGTTTTTCAGAATAAAAACGGTATCCTACTCGTTCGTCAAATTGCTGGTGCAGTAGCAAGGCGTATTCGATGCTACGTTAAACAAGGCGACCAAGTGGCGCAAGGTCAGGAGTTTGGGTTTATCAAATTCGGCTCAAGAGCAGATTTGTTTTTACCTCTTGGCACATCGCTTAATGTAAAACTGGGCGACCAGGTAAAAGCTGGACTAGATGTCATTGGACAATTTTAGGTGATAATTTTGAATTGTATGGAATTGTTCGTTCAATCTTTAAAGGATTTAGATCATGCTGCTTTGCAAATATTGACCTTTGCAGGCAATCGCAAGAAATTTGCACTTACCGGTGAAATGGGTACTGGCAAAACTACTTTGGTAAAAAGCATTTGCCAACAGCTAGGCACAAAAGAAATTGCGACTAGCCCCACCTTCTCCATCATTAACGAATATGCTTATATGGATGCACTTGGACAACAAAGTACAATTTGTCATATTGATTTATATCGCCTTCATCGAATAGAAGATGTCATTAATATAGGCATAGAGGATTATTTATACAATGAATATTACTGCTTTATAGAATGGCCTCAACTCATTGTTCCGCTTTTGCCGACAGATATAGTGCAAGTGGAGCTAGAGTTATTAGAGAACTCCCATCGAAAATTGGTACTTTTATAAAATGATTTGATTGTGCATTAACGACCGAAGATGTTATGTCAGAAAAAAAGAAAATACAGATACCACCAAGTTTAAGTTATCAAACACAAACAGAGACCCTACAAGTGGCGCAAAGGCAGGATAGTCTAAGCATTGGCATTCCCAAAGAGGTAATCATGCAAGAAAAGCGTATTGCCCTAGTGCCGTCGTCAGTAGCTACTTTGGTAGGGCGTGGTCATCAAGTAATTATCGAAACTGGGGCAGGAGAAAAATCCAATTTTAGCGACCACAATTACGCCGAAGCAGGTGCCGAAATTGCTTACTCCCCAGAGCAAGTCTATAAAGCCAATGTCATTCTGAAAGTAGCTCCACCTACGCTTTCTGAAATTCAATTAATGCGGCCTAATCAAATTTTGATTGCTCCATTACAATTGCCTATCATCAGCGACGAATACATCAAAAAGCTACAAGAAAAACGGGTAATTGCTGTAGCCATGGAATACCTAAAGAATGAAAGCGGCACATTTCCTATCGTCCAGATAATGAGTGAACTAGCTGGTCTATGTGCTATTCTCATCGCTGCTGAATTACTCGCCGACCCAAAAAATGGAACTGGTGTACTGTTAGGGGGCATCTCTGGTGTGCCACCAGCAAAAGTAGTTATTCTAGGTGCAGGCGTAGTAGCTGAATATGCCAGTCGAACGGCATTGGGCTTAGGCGCAGAAGTCCGAATTTTTGATGATAATGTCGCTAAACTTAAGCGGATTCAAACACTGCTAGGGCGACAATTATACACTTCTACCCTCAACCCCATTTATTTGAGAAGAGAATTACTTAGCGCTGATGTTGCCATTGGAGCGATACATTCTAAATCGGGAAGAACACCTGTGGTAGTTACCGAAGATATGATTCAAAACATGAAGCAAGGCGCAGTTATTGTGGATATTAGTATAGACCAAGGCGGTTGTTTTGAAACTTCTGAAGTTACCTCCCATGATTCTTCTACTTTCATTAAGCACGGTGTCATTCATTACTGCGTTCCAAACATTGCATCCAAAGTATCACGCACAGCCTCTATTGCGATTAGCAATATTATTAGTCCAATTTTGTTACAGTCCGCCTCAGCAGGCAGTATAGAACAATTGCTGTATCAAGACCATGGCTTAAGGCACGGCGTTTATATTTACAAGGGCTGGCTCACTAATGAATATCTAGGCAGAAGATTCAACATCAAATCTACTAACATTGATTTATTGATGACTTCGAGCTGGTAATGAATGCGTAAAACCCAAAATTAATTCAAAAAAATGGCTAACAAATTTTAAAAAAACAGAAAAAATAAGCCCTTTCACTTGGTAGCGAATCAAATATCAGAACTATTTTCTTGACTTATTTTGAAGATAATTTTCCCAAGTACTTGTTAAGAAAATATTTTCTCCGATAAATCTCAATTCTTTCATCAAGTCATCAGGCTTTTTATAGCCTGGCGATATAGTGATGCGCGCCAATTTCTCATCCAAATAAACAAAGGAAGGATAACCCAATTTGCCATCGAGCAAAGCATGCGCTAGTTCATGCACCCCTCGGCTACCTTGTGCAATATACTTAAAAGTGTGATTATCAAATTGGATATCCTCTCGTTGCTCTGCATTTAATTTCACGGCATAAAAGTACTTATTCATATAGCTTGCTACTTCTGCATCAGGAAAAGTGCTTTTGTCCATCACCTTACACCAATGACACCAATCGGTATAAACGTCAATAAATATTTTCTTAGGTTCTTTTTCATACATCGCCATTGCCTCTTCCCAAGTGTACCACTTAATGGTTTCGCGCATTTCTTTTGGTGCAATAATAGCACTAATGAATATTCCACTCAACATTAATCCGAACATCAGGAACAAAATTTTTTTCATTGCTTTTATTTTTAATTTTTTCAACAATTAGCCTAAACATTCATTTATACGATTTGACCAGCAAGAAAGTTGGTTTTGTTAATAAGTTTTAACAACATGGACGTAGGCATTAAGACGATGTTCTAGCCAAAAGATGAAATCTATAAAGCATGAAAAAAAAAGTGGTAGTGGCGTTAGGCGGCTCGAGCGGTTCTATATATGCAAAGGTATTATTTGACCGTTTGGTAGCATTGAAAGAACAATGGCAAGCCGTTGGCGTGGTAATGAGTAACAACGCCGAAGCCAATTGGGAGTATGAACTAGGGAACAAAGATTATGACCAATATCCGTTTGATTATTATCATAAAATGGACTTTTTTGCCCCATTCGCCTCAGGATCAGCCAAATATGAAACCATGATTGTTTGCCCTTGCTCCATGGGGCTTTTAGGAAGAATTGCCACAGGCGTTTCCAACGATTTAACGACTCGTGCCGCAGATGTAATATTAAAAGAGCGCCGACGTTTAATACTCGTTCCAAGAGATACACCTTACAGTTTAATTCACCTGAATAACATGAAAACTATCACCGAAGCAGGAGGAATTATTTGCGCAGCAAGTCCCTCTTTTTATAGTCGCCCTACCACATTTGAAGCCCTAGCAGCTACCGTGGTGGACAGAGTGCTTGATTTGGCAGGCTTCGACTTGCAAACTTATCGCTGGGGAGAGACGAAATAATGTCATTAGGAAATGACTTTATTGAGAAAACACGTCAAATAAATATTAACTAAACTATATGACAACAAAACTATCTTTTTCATTATTCATTGTTACACTATTCACTATGTTAGGGACTCAAGAAGTATTCGCTCAAAAGGAGCTTTCTAAAACGGATTCTGTGAGCTACAGCGTTGGCGTATTATTTGCCAATAACCTAAAACAGCAAGGGCTATCAGAAGTAGATTTGAATTTGCTGGTAGCTGGGTTGCAAGAAGCCATGCAAGATAATACTAAAATTACACTCGAAGAAGCTAATCAAATGGTAAATGCCTACATTAGCGGCAAAAGAGAAAAAGAAATGAACATGAATTTAGAAGTAGGAAAGCAATTTTTGGTAGAAAACGCAACAAAAGAAGGCGTTGTCGTATTGGAAAGCGGTTTGCAATACAAAATTTTACAAGCAGGCGATGGTCAAGTACCCACTGCAAAAGATCGGGTGACGGTACATTATCACGGTACACTCATTGATGGAACAGTATTTGATAGCTCTATTCAACGAGGTGAACCGGCTACGTTTGGCGTTACGCAAGTGATTCAAGGTTGGGTGGAAGCCTTACAACTGATGCCACAAGGTTCAAAATGGCGCTTATACATCCCTGCGAATTTAGCTTATGGCAATCGCAGTGCAGGACCACTGATTAAACCTAATTCTGCACTTATTTTTGATGTAGAATTGTTAGATATTGTTAAATAATTCAATTTAGTTGTGGAAAATAAAAGCACGTCAGGCAGAATTTTTTTGCTTATGATGTGCTTTTGTTTTTTTCATAGCTTTCTAATTTGAATAATTTCCTATAATTTTGTCTTATATAAAATTGCTCTTTTAAAAAAGAACGATTACTTTTTGTCCAACTCAGCCTTTCTTTCACCTTTGGAGGGCTTACAATGTCCTACACTCTAAACATATTTGTCTGATGAAGCGAATTGTACTCTATTTATTGTTTTTTTGGGTTATTACGGCTCAAGCACAAAGTCCTAAAAAATGGACTACCACTGACATCTATGAAGCTATTGAAAAGCTCAACTTTCTTGGCGCCGCTCTTTATGTAGCAGCACATCCTGATGACGAAAACACAGCATTAATTGCTTATTTAGCCAATGAAGTCAAAGCCAATACCGCTTACCTTTCGCTCACGCGTGGCGACGGTGGGCAAAATTTAATTGGTACAGAAATTAGAGAGCTACTAGGACTTATTCGAAACTACGAACTTTTGGAAGCCAGAAAAATAGATGGCGGCAAGCAATTTTTTTCGAGGGCAAACGATTTTGGCTTTTCCAAACAGCCGAATGAAACTTTTCAAATTTGGGATAAACAACAAGTATTGAGCGATATGATTTGGGTTATCCGACAGTTTCAACCCGATGTTATCATCAACCGATTTGATCATCGCACTCCTGGCACCACTCATGGGCATCATACAGCAGCATCTATGTTAGCCATGGAGGCTTTTGATTTATGCAACGACGCTAGTGCCTTTCCTGAGCAGTTAAAATATGTCCAGCCTTGGCAACCCAAACGAATATTTTTTAATACTTCATGGTTTTTTTACGGTAGTAGAGAATCTTTTGAAAAAGCAGATAAATCTAACTTGAGTAGCAACAATGTTGGCGTTTATTATCCTTTAAAAGGGAAATCTAATACTGAGATTGCTGCTGCCAGCAGAACCATGCACAAAAGTCAAGGCTTCGGCTCAACGGCGGTAAGAGGTGAAAGTTTGGACTACCTAGAGCTAGTGAAAGGAGATACTGTTGAGCAAAATAATATTTTCCATGGCATCAACACGACTTGGACGCGCTTAGATGGGGGTGCGCCAATTGGTGAAATCCTAAGCGTGATTTTGAAAGAGTTTAATTTCAATGCACCCACCAACAGTACACCCTTTTTGCTATTGGCTTACAAAATGATGCAAACGCTCCCAGATTCCTACTGGAAACGGGTTAAAATAAAAGAACTAGAAGAAATTTTAGCAGCCATCCATGGCATATATTTAGAAGCGGTCGCCGACAATTTTTCTGCCACTCCTGGCGATGAAGTACAACTTACTATTGAAGCCATCCAGCGTGCAGGTAGTAATGTGTTACTAAAATCGTTGACCTTTCTTCCAACAGGTAAAGATACTTTGCTCAATCTTGTCCTTGAGCAAAACAAAGCCAATGGATTAAAACAGAAACTTACTTTACCCAAAGATATAGCCTACACTAATCCCTACTGGCTAAACGAAGACTGGGAATTGGGGATGTACAAGGTGGATAATCAACTATTGCGCAGCAGCGCGGAAACGCCTAGAGCATTCCAAGTACAGTTCAATATCGAAATTGAAGGCGTTCCGCTTGTTTATACTAAGAATGTAGTTTTCAAACGCAACGACCCCGTCAATGGAGAAGTATATCGCCCATTTGAAATAACACCACCTGTTTTTGCTAATTTTGCACAAAAAGTATATATTTTTTCTGACAATCAAAGCCAAGAGGTAGAAGTTGTAGTACGTGCGGGCAAAGCTAATGTACAAGGTACAGTACAGCTAGAAGTCCCTAATAGCTGGAAAGTGGAACCAGAAAGTATTCGTTTTGATTTGCCACTGCAAGAGCAAGAATTCAAAGCTGTTTTCTCGATTACGCCACCGCCTAACGCTGCTGAAGGTCTTGTGATGCCAAAGGTGAACTTTGATGGTAAAACTTATGATAGGGAAGTCGTTTTTATTAATTACGATCATATTCCTGCTCAAACTGTCCTTAGACAAGCAAAAGCTAAGGTAGTAAAACTGGACATCAAAAAAGTGGGTAGTAAGATTGCTTACTTTATGGGTGCTGGCGATGAAGTACCGAACAGTTTAGCGCAGGTAGGCTACCATGTTACTTTATTGGAAGACAAAGACATTTCCCTAGCTAATCTTCAAAACTTTGATGCGCTTGTGGTTGGCGTGCGCGCCTATAATACGACTGAGCGCATCAAATTTCACCAAGCCGTATTCATGGAATATGTAAATCAGGGGGGAACAATGATTGTCCAGTACAACACCAATGGAGGCTTAAAAATTGCTCCTGATAAAATTGGGCCTTATCCGTTTAGTATTTCTCGCCAACGCGTAACTGTTGAGGAAGCAGAGATTCGATTTTTAGCCCCTGAGCATCCTATCTTGAATTTTCCTAATGTAATTACAGCACAAGATTTTGAAGGTTGGCAACAAGAGCGCGGTCTTTACTTCGCCAATAAGTGGGACAGCAATTATACAGCTATTCTTTCCAGTAATGATCCTAACGAAGCGCCGCAAGATGGTGGACTTTTAGTGACTAAATATGGAAAAGGTTACTTTATCTATACTGGCTACGCTTGGTTTAGGCAATTGCCGGCGGGCGTGCCAGGTGCTTTTCGATTGTTTGCCAATATGCTCGCTATAAAAGCTAGCGAAACAGATAAGGCAGCCACTGAAGGGCAACAAAAGGAGAAAAAACAATCAAAAAAGGATAGTAAAGGACAGTAAAAGTTGGAAGGCATGAAACTTTATTGGTATTCATTAGAGAGCCGATAGAAACGTATCCACATTGCATTTCTATCGGTTCTTTCTTATCTGTGCTATCCCTTTAATTCTTCTAATTTTTCCATAAGCCAGCGCTTATCTACATTAGGCGTAGCTGCTAATTCTTCCTGTAATTTTACCAATCCTTTTTTATCGCCAGGAATGGTTTTTAGTAGTTTTTTGACAAATCGAATTAGATTTTTAAAGTTATTTTTACGCTGCTCAGGTATCTCTTTTTTTCTATCCAAATACACTCTAAAACTATCGAGCAAAGGATAAAGTGCATCAATTTCATCTGTTTCATAATAAACGTAAATCAACAAATTTTTTGCGCCTAAATTATAGGTAATATCCTCATATTCAACATCTCTAAGCAATTCAATGACTCGCCCATAGTCTTTCTTGTAATAGTAAAGTGTAGCTAGGTTAAATGTTTTTGCATTGTCCGCTGTCTCCGCTGGTAAATATTGAACATAGTGATGGACAAACTTTTCTGCCCAGTCATACTTTTCAAGCCTTGCACTCAGGTTTACAATATTCTTGAAGTTGTACGGTGAAATAACCCCTTCATCTAAAATGTAATTGGTGGCTATCATATCCACGTAAACATTGAATAATTCCTCCGCAAAGGCTGGCTTTCCCTGATTCAGATTGATGGTACAATAATTTAAAATATATTGATAAAAGGAGTAAGCCTCCCTAGTACTAATGAGTTGGTTTTGTGTTAGTAATAAATTTTTTAGCGTCTTGTAATGCTCAAAACTGTCTCTTTCTCTCGCCATTTGAGCAGCATGAAAATACATCTTTACCAACATAGATGCCCGTTCGTAAAAATCAGGATTTTTAAACGATGAGATAATCTCTTCTATAAAGGCAAGATCAAAATCATATTTCTCACTTACCAATTTTTTCCAACTCGTAGCTTTCAGGTAAAGGAGCAACTTAGAAGCTAAGTAAAACTGGTCTAATTGGTAGGATATTTTCTCATAAGTAGGTTCAAGATTCCTGTTAATTTCGTCATAATCCAAATCAAACTTATGCTCTTCAATTTGATAGATAAATTGAAAGTACTCCGCAGATTCTTTTTCTTTTTTTTCCAACACCTCCTCCATTTTACGGATGAGTGTGTCGTATAACACCCTTATTTTTTTATCTTTAGCTGTTTTCGTCAGCGCAGCTAGTTTTTCAAGCAAATTATTTTCAAATGAGGATTGTGCTAAATATTGCATGACCAATTTCAACAAATCGGAGCTATATTTCCTGAACCGAGTATCATTAAATGGTTTACCAGGATTTAAGTGTTGCCAAATGGAGGCTTTGTCTAATTTGTTAGGCTTGTTGCTGTTGATGTCTTGCGCAAGCAAATCAAAAAACACAACTAGCGTTTCATCGCTATTAAAATAAGGCGATTTGAGCAACTTACGGCATTTATTAATTTCATACTTATCGAAGCAAGCTAATAGTTTATATATTTTTGTTTCTCTCATGGGATTTTTATTTTTTATCAAAGCCAGCTATTCAATACCATCAAAGTTACTGTAAAACAATAAAATTCAATGCACCCTTCAAAAATCTAAACTAATAATTGTTGTGCGTTTGCAAAGAAAATTATTTCAAAATGTTAAACAAATCTTAGAATTTTGCGTATCAAA
>DAITMC010000144.1:0-9272 GCA_036835365.1 Saprospiraceae bacterium | reverse complement strand
CCTAAACGGCTATCGGTGGCTTTAATGCCTTGAAACCTAAACATTTCTTCTTCTAGTTGAGCAACATCAACTTTTATTTTGATGATGCTATTGATATCTACAATAGCTGGTCCGCTCTCGGGCAAATTTCCCTGATATTTGCCGCTAGTACTCTCTTCCGTAAGCATGATGAGTGGTTGAGCAGTTAATCCAATAGAAAAACACAAATAACATGCGAATAAAAGGAAAGGAATTTTCATAAAATAGGTGTTGGTTGATGATTAGGATTATCCGTTGAGTCGCTACTTATTGTTTTGGCGATAGCAGCATTAAACGCCAACTGCATTTGAAAAGTAGAAATGCGCCTTCTTTTATCTTTCGGATCAGGCGAAAGACTAGGGTCAATGTAAATAATATAGGCTGGTTTTTGTGTCGTAGGTTCAAATGAAATGGCACGAACATTGTCCATGTCAATTTCTTTTTCGGGAAATGATTCTTTTAGCAATCGCTCCAAAAAAGGACGCACGACAAATATTTCCTCAAACGATTTCAGCCAAAGAATGCGCTGCTTAGGATGTGCAGTGGCTTCAATGCAAAGTTTATTGCCGTTGTTTAGTAGTAATGTACTATTTTCAAAACCACCAAGCACAATTAAACTGATGTACTGTCTAAGAAAAATTTTTAGCTCTTCTAGTACATTCTCTGCACTATTGAGCTGGTGTAAACGCGTCAGCTCAGGGAGGATTAAAGGAAAAGAGGTCTCCATAAGTATATTGGGTTTCGTTAGTTTTTGTCAAATATAGGCAATAATTCTTATTACTGCAAAAGTTGTTGCTTGTTCGCCAATTTCTTCTGATTGATTATACAAGCAAAGGTGATTTTAATTCATTTCCTTCTTTAAAAGTGGTTTAAGATAAAACATAAATATTTGATGACCAGTATTTTTTATATTGAATAGATGGTATTACGCTCCTTTCATGTGGTTCTATTTTTGCAAATTCGTCTTTTTAATTTTAGTGCAATCCTTTTACTTTTGTGACATAATAATTAAAGACTACGCTAAGTCAAAATTTACGACTACGCTAAAATTGTCGTTACTACTAAACGTACAGGTTTTATCCATTGGATAAAGCCTTTTTTTCTATTCCGGCACCAATAAAGCTGCGCCAAATACGCCTGCACTGTCCCCTAATTTGGGTTTAATGATTGGCGTATTAAAATTTGGATTGAACACATTTTTTTCTACTTCCTTGCGACCTTCTGTATAGAGCAAATCAATGTTACCTACTCCACCACCAATGACAATTACGTCGGGGTCGAGCATATTAATCACCACTGAAAGAGCTTTTCCGAACATGGTCAGCAGCCGTTGCACGGTAGCACTTGCTGCACTATCCAGATGCTGGTGATGAAGTTGGACGATATCATGTAATTTTTTCTTAATGCCAGTTTGCTCAAAATAGTATCGTTCTAGCGCCGTTCCAGAAATCACTCGTTCTACACAACCCGATTTGCCGCAATAACAAGCGCCACCTGAATCGTCTAAAAAATTATGCCCCCACTCCCCACCAATACCATTGTTACCATGCCAACCTTTTCTGTTGAACACCACACCACCACCTACACCAGTCCCCATGATAACACCAAAAACTACTTCGGCATTTGGAAAAGATGACGGAACAGCCCCCAGATTCGCTTCTGCTACTGCAAAACAGTTGGCATCATTAGCCATAAAAACAGGGATGCCTAATAGTTGAGACAAGTCTTTTTGCAAAGGGTTACCATTTAGGCAAGTCGTGTTGGAATTTTTTAGTCTTTGGGTGTAAGGATCAATAGAACCCGGTGTACCTATGCCAATAGATTTTGGGAAAGCTTTAACTTCTAATTTAAGTATTTCCAGTAATTTGTAGATTTGTTGCAGAATATGTTCGTAGCCTTTTTGTGCTTCTGTAGGAACTCGTTTTCTAGCAACAACGTTTAACGTATGCCGACTTTCTAAAATAACCCCTTCAATTTTAGTGCCTCCTAAATCAATTCCCCAAATGTAATTATTCATGTTAAAGCTAATTATAATTCAAAATTAAATTTTTGATGTGTTATTTTTGCTTAATTATTTCGTTAACCAGGTAAAAGCATTGTGCTTAGTAATTTTACCAACTAAAACTAAACATAAATAAATGTTAAAAATCGCTTATCAATCCGATTGGACAAATTTACATCAAACCGTACTTCTTCCGATACAAACTAAGACTTTAGAAACCCAAGAATTTGCTGAATTTTGTAAAAAGCAACTCAATTTTTCGATTGACCGACTAAAAGTGGATTTCAAAGGGGAAAAAAACGAAGTTCATCTCATCCACAGCAGCGATTATAGAATTTTTTTATTAGGTTTAGGAGAAATAGAAAATAGCCTACAAATTGTAAAAATACTCCGTCGTTTTTCGAGCAAATACCATCAGAAGTTTTCTACTGCTTTAGCTTTAGACTGTTCTTTTTTCTCTTCACTTTCATTGATTGAATACTGTATAAATGGTTTATTATTAGGTGTTTACGAAATCGGGAAATTCAAATCAGAAAAAAAAGAAAGTTCAGTACATCCATTTACTCAGCAAGAAGCTACTTTAACCATTGTTTCGCCTATGGCAGCCGTTGCCGTTGAGCAAGTAGTACAAAAAGGGATAGCTACTGCCGAAACTCAAATGAGTATTATGGATATAGTGAATGCACCAAGTAATAAAAAAACGCCACAAGTGCTTGCGATATGGGCATTGCAATCCGCTGAAAAACATGGATTTAAAGCCACTGTCTGGGGAAAAGCAGAAATCGAAGCGGCAGGTATGGGTGCTATATTAGCGGTTAATAGAGGCAGCGAGCACGATCCCCATTTTATCATATTGGAGTATGTAGGGCAATCGCCAGTAGCGAAAGTGGGTTTGGTAGGAAAGGGCATCACTTTTGATACGGGCGGTCTTTCTATAAAGCCTTCAGAGGGAATGTATTACATGAAAAGCGATATGGGCGGTGCTGGTGCGGTGCTAGGCACTATCGAATTGGTCGCAAAGCTAAAATTGCCTATACACCTTATGGCTGTTGTACCCGCAACGGATAATTTAGTGGATGCGTTATCTTTTAGGCCCAGCGATGTCATCCCTTCACATAGCGGAAAAACGATTGAAATCGTGGATACAGATGCCGAAGGTCGCCTAGTGCTTGCTGATGCTCTTTCATATATCGTAAAGGAATTTCAGCCAGAAGTGTTAATTGATTTGGCAACGCTTACAGGAAGTACAGTCAGAACTTTAGGTTATCATGCTGCTGCTTTGTTCACCAATAATAATGCTTTGCATGATGCGCTAACGCTGGCAGGAGAGAAAACTGGAGAGAAAGTGTGGCGTTTACCGCTGTGGCAAGAATACGAGGAGGACTTAAAATCAGATGTGGCTGATTTGAAGAATTTTAGTGGAAAACCAACAGCAGGAGCTATTTCTGCTGCAAAATTTTTAGAAGTCTTTACAGACGAACATCCCAACTGGGCACACTTGGATATTGCAGGAGTGGCATTTAGCGATACCGAATTTTCAAGCCAAAAAAGTGCTACGGCTTATGGAATAAGGTTGTTGGTAAATTACATAGAGAACTTATGTCAAAATTAAGTAATTTTAGATATTAAATGTTTTTATTTTTGTTAAAGTAAAAAGTTTCAACTTATGATACGCTGCTTTTCATCTATTCTAGTATTGTTTTTTATAGGTATTACTTCGCTTCATGCGCAGCAAAGTCTCTCCGATAGTGTTTATGTGCTTTATGAACGTTACTTTAGTATGTTAAACGTTGCAGAACAAACGTCAAAGGAGTTAGCAAAAAAGCTAGATTCTATTTCGAGAACAGTTAGTGCCGATGTAGATAAAGTAAGTAAAAACTACCAATATTACAATGAAGTATTGGAAGCGAACAACAAAAAAATCAGTAGTATTTCTGAAACACAACTTTATACTAACAAGAGTTTGGTCGAGCGAAATATTGCCCGAACGGTGAGTTCCGCAGAATTTGTAGAAGCCGCTTCTACTGCATTGAATGCACTGGATTTAACCAATCAAATTTTTGTCTATACGGATCAAATTACTGCCTTGAACAATCCTGAAAATACAGATTTAGGGTTTTCCTTAACTAGGCGAGTGAATACCATCATAGAGCAAGAAGTCTTTAAAGGGCAGTCCAGAATCAATAAGGTGCGTAAGGATAAATTTCTTTCCGTAGTAGATAATATTCTCAAAAGCCCAATCACTAATGCTTTCATGGAAGGGCTTCCAGTGGTTGGCTCCATCAAATCGGTGGTGGATTTAGTGGTCAATTTATCCATGCAAGGCGACGATATTAGCGTGGTAGAAGTCGCTAACTTAAAACAGAAGCTATCAGACTATGTTGCTTATTATCAAGGACTTGAAAAGGCATTGCGCCAATTTGAATCAAAAGTCAGCTCTATTAATGTCAGAACAGAAGCGTTAAAGTTGCTACTGAAAAATTATGTTCAAGATCGGGTAAAAACCATTTATCCTAAAATAGAAAACCAAAAGCTAGAGCAGCCACTCAATCAAATTTTAATGGATAACTACAACTATCCCTCTGTTCAAAGAGAAATCAGACGCATTTTGGCGGATGACTATACTGATGCAAAAAACAACATTTTTTATTCTTTAGCCGTAAATGATCAACGACTTCGCTTTCCAGACTTTGCTGTTGGGCAGGCGCGCTTCATTGCCGACGAAATCGAAACGATAGCCAGTGAATATGAAGCGGCTTTGACTATCTACCAGAAAACGTTGGAGGAGGTGCTCAACAGAAGCCGCGTTATAGGCAATGACGATAAAATCAACCAGAAAATTACCGATTTGAAAACTTCCAAAGAAGGTGTCGTAAAGGCGATTAAACGCAATATCAATTTGGAGAGAATAAAGAAAAGCTATCAATCTTTAGTTTGGGATTTGAATTAGCCTTTCATTAATACTGGGCATTTCTAAAATGCCCAGTATTGTTTGGATAATCATTAAATTAATCCTTGCCAGCCTTGACGGTACTCGCGTTTTACAAACGCATTCGCCGGCTCGTAATTTGTGATTTTCATGTTTTTACCGTCCCAGAGTAATTTCTTTCTTCCATCAAATTGCAACTGACCTCTATCATTTTTGCCCGAAGCCGTTTGATAGCTTCTAATCGCTAAGTTACCCATCAACACTGTTTCTGTCATAGGTCCAGCATAATCAAAAGAAGAAGTCAAGCTACGATGTTCTTTACTATCAAATCCCGCTTTGCAGGCTTCTGTCCACATCAATTGATGCCCATATTCTGGTTTGGTAAGCGCATATGAATTGCCACCATCAAAATCTTTAGGCATTTCTATTTTATCGCCATTGTTCAGCCAAACAATAGGACCAGCACCATACACGCCACAAGTCATAATCCCTTTTTCGCCAATCATAATCACGCCATTGTCGCTACCAGTGGAGGAAAGTGGCTCATCCGCAGGAATCAAATCAGGATGAGATGGACGAATACCGCCATCCGACCAAATTAGGGTGACTGGACTATCGTTTTTCGCAGTTGATGGGAACGACAACTTTACATAAGAAGATGGTGGACAACCTTCAGGGATATATTCTGGTGTCCAATCTTTAGTAAAGACCTGCCCTACGCTACACTCCACATCTGTTGGATAGCCTAAGCCTAGCACACGGAAAGGTGGATCAATAATATGGCAGCCCATATCGCCTAATGCGCCTGTACCAAAATTCCACCAGCCACGCCATTTGAAATGATAGTACAATGAATGATAATCCAACATTTCACCTGGTCCGATATAAAGTTCCCAATCTTCGTCGCTCAAATGTGCTGGTCGCTCTTGCTTATCTGTTGGCACTGGAATACCTTGAGGCCAAACTGGGCGGTTTGTCCAGCAATGGACAGTGTGGACTTTACCAATTAAGCCTTCGTTGAACCATTGCATCATTTGCACCTGACCAGGATTGGATGCGCCTTGATTACCCATTTGCGACACTACTCTATATTTTCTAGCGCCTTCGGTCAGCATTCGAGCTTCGTAAATATTGTGTGTCAATGGTTTTTGTACATAAACGTGCATTCCTTCTTGCATGGCAGCCATGGCAGCAATGCCGTGCATATGGTCAGGACCAGAAATGGTTACCGCATCAATATCTTTGCCCATTTCGTCAATCATTCTTCTAAAATCTTTGTATTTCTTAGCGGTGTCAAAAGTCGTGATTGCTCTATCGGCATGCTTAAAATCAATATCGCAAATCGCTACAACATTATTTACACCATTAGCGTAGGCATTGTTAATATCCGACCAGCCCTTGCCACCAGCACCAATGGTTGCTAGATTTAGCTTATCGCTAGGGGCTACAAATCCTTTGCCCAACACATGACGTGGTACAATCATAAAGCCCGCTGCCGTAGTGGCACTCGCTTTTATGAAGTTACGACGCGACGATAAAGTTGATTTCTTTGTTTTGCTCATAATGGATTGAATTGTTCTACATTAACAAAATAAAATACTATTTGAATCATCTCAAAGGATAAATTTAAGCATTATTCTAAAAAACTAACAGGAATATTGATGATTTTGGTGTAAAAAAAAAGCCAATGCTTTTTAGCATTGGCAAAGAATAAGTCAAAAGTACTCAGCAGTATGTTTCTTAAAAGATTAATCTATTTTCTAATTTTAACCATTACGAAAGCAAATTAAATTGGTTTTTAGGTAAAATACTCGTCAGATGTTTGAATGACTTATTTGAGTGAGTAAAAGCACAAGTTGAGGCGTTGAATTGAAAAACAAGAGATGAGATGAAAAGATAATATTGGGTTAACGTTCAATGAATTACCTTTGAGTGGTATCAAATTAATCCTACTATGAAAAAACTACTTTTCTGTGCTGTTGCAGCCCTGTTCATGCTCTCGGCTTGCAAGAAAAAACCTAATGAGGACACACTCAATATGGCAATTGGTAAAGATTCACTTACCTTAGATTCGCTAGAGCGAGTGATTGATTATTACTCGTTAGAAATCAAGCAAATAATCGAAGAAAAAAACAAACAACTCGAAGCATGGTATAAAGCAGGTTTAGTAGATTCTATTGTGACCTTATTCACGGATACTACTTTACAAATTCCACCTAATCAAGTACCTATTCGAGGAAAAGAAACCCTTAGGAACTCGTGGTCGCAGTTGACTAATTTAGGGGAGTGGGTTTTTTCCATCACGACAGAAGAAGTGAAATCGGTGGAACACCTAGCGATGGAGCGTGGCAAGTACAGCCTCAATTTTTATCCTAGCAACAATCTGATTATTCCACCGATGAATGACAAAGGCAATTACATGGTATTGTGGGAACGTATCAATAATAAATGGCAAATTCAATGGTATGCGCCTGTGAGTGAATTGCCTTTATTGACAAGGTAATATTTTAATACTTAGCGATGGGTAGATAATTTTTTCAAAAAAAATGGGTACGCTTTTCTAGGGCTAAACACCTAGTTGAAGAAATTAAATTTTTAGAAAAAAATTAACAACAATCATGAGAACAAGTATTATTTTTAGCACTTTAGTTGCCTTCGCTTTATTCTTTACTGCTTGCGAGCAAGAGAATTTACTCGGTACAGTGGAAGACGTAGCCACTTTATCTGAACAGCCACTTACTTTACCGAACGCGCAAGACGCTATTGACTTAACTAAAGAATTTTCTGCACCAGAGACAGAAGAATTAGAAAGCCGCTCTACGCTTATTTACTCCACTACTCAACAAATTGGCGTAAGCACTTGGTTTGGACATTTCATTAACAAAGTCTCTTTGTGGGATCCTTTGACGACGAAGTATGAAGTGGTGCTTACACCGATTACAGGGAATCCTGATTTGTACTTATATGGCTACGATCCCTCATTGGTAGGCGATGCACGCTGGAGAGTGATTAGAAAAAACGCTGCACCTAGTGGGGTAGAAAAGCTAACTTTTCGCAAATCGGACTTAAAGAGTTTTGGTAAGAATGAAACCTCTATCTATATTGGTGTTTGGGGTAAAACAGCCACAAAATTCAAAGTAGAAATTTTCAGAAAAGGCGTAAATTGTAAAGAGCATCCTGCTGCCGACCAAGTTACCACGCTTGAATATGCTCCTGTGTGTGGCTGCGACGGCAAACAATACAGCAACAAGGGAGCAGCTTTTGTCAATGGCATCACTTCATGGACAAATGGTCCTTGCCCTAAACCTTGCACTTGTGGCTCTGGTCTAGGTACGGTACAAATCTGTGATAACTTTGAAACGTACAATCTAGTTACGCCATTAAGTGCACAAGCAGCACATTGGAAAAAATGGAGTGCCACTTCTCTTGAACCTCAACTATTAGTCGCTCTGGGTGGTGGACCTGGCATTAGTGTCAAATTTACAGATATGTTAATTGAACGCAAGGCAGGTAGCGCACAACCCGACATCTTATTGACAGTAGGCAACAAAAGTTCAGGCATACATCGCTTCAAATGGAAGATGCTAGTGCCTAACGCTAACAGTGGTTATTTTAACATTCAACGCTTCACCAATCCTGGACAAGAATTTGGAGAGCAGTTTTACTTCAACACGAATGGCACACTAAGCCTAAAATATGGAAGTACCACTTTTGCTACCGTGAATTATCCTAAGGGTGCTTGGTTTGACTTAGAACTAATTGTCAATTTAGATACTCGCCGCTATGCTTTAGCCATTAATGGAGCAACCAAAGTTAAATGGCACAATCCAAATGGCGCTAAGAGCTTAGGTGCGATTGATTTCTACCCAGCACAAAACAACGCGGGGTTTAGAATTGATGATGTTTGCTTTGAGCGCAACCTAAGCGCTAGCCCATACAGCCAAGTGAAAAACGAGGTAGCAGAAATGGCAGAATTAGAATTAAAAGCAACTAGTTTAAGTATAAACACAGATAAGGACGTAAGGTAGTCGTCAAAAGAAACAACAGTTTTTGTGAGTGAAATGTATGAGGGCGAATCCAACGGCAAGGGTTCGCCTTTTTTTTATTTTAGCCTATCTCTCAAGTGAGTATGCTCTTGATTTTGATAAATATTTTCCTTAACTTTGAAATGTATTTAACATTCCATTACCAAGAAAATGCAGAAAATGGTAGTTTTGAAAATCTAGAGTATATGATAACGCTTAAAACAAGAAACGAACTTGCTTACGCCTATGGTTACTGGTGTACACCAACTTTTAAAAGGCACTTGAAGAAAAAAGGTAT
>DAITMC010000143.1:0-9366 GCA_036835365.1 Saprospiraceae bacterium | reverse complement strand
ATTATGAATCAGACGATTATGGAACGAACAACTTGTATGGAATCTATAAAGCGATTAATTAAAGTAGGAATTTTAAAGGAGTATAATGACGAAAAAGATAAGCGAGTAAAGCGTGTTGTACTAACTTCGATAGGTGAAGAATTGGTGATTAAAATAGATAAAAAAATGATGAATTTGAGTAAGCTCCTAGTAGGGAATTTAAGTGAAATAGAAAAAAAGTCATTATTATCACTACTTCAAAAATTAAATAATTTTCATGCTGAGCTCTATCAAAAAAGAGATACAATAAACATTAAACAACAATATGAATTATAGCTTTTCAGTGATTAGAATCTGGGTTTGAATAGCGTAAATACATAGCCTTCAGTATCATTATAATAATGATGTTGAATAGAGAAACTAGCATTTTGAGCGATATTTTCAATATCTGAAACAAAAAACTTTTTAGATATTTCTGTGTGAATTGCTTCAAAAGGCTCAAAGTGAAAGCTCGTTCCATCGGGTAGCATAACAGTCTGACGTTTCAGACTTATCAAATGGCTAGCTGTAATTCCATTGGTAGGGTTATAATAAGGAAAATGATCGAAGCACTTTATGTTAAAATTTGCCCCTAATTCTCGATTAATTCTTTCTAATAAATTCAAATTAAAGGCTTTAGTTATGCCTTTTGCATCATCATAAGCACTGATAATTTTTCTTGGATGCTTGATTAAATCAAAAGCTACTAAAAAATAGTCCTGACGGTTTAGATTATTTCTGATAAAACTAAAAAAATCAATAGCATTTTCTAAAGAGAAATTTCCAATATTAGCCCCTAAAAATAAGACTAGTTTAGGCGTATCATCTGATTTTAATAAAGGAAAAGTATTAAAATAATTACCTGCGATACTTTCTATCTCTACATTAGACACAAAGTGTTCAATTTGTATTTTATTTTCTACTAAAATATTAGGGGAAATATCGAGTGCGGTATAGTTTAAGGTGGTAAAATAAGATCGAAGCCCTTTTATAAAATACTTAGTTTTAGAGCCATCGCCTGCACCCAATTCTATAATGTGTAATTTATTTATTCCTTTGGAGATATGCTCTGCTAGTAATTTACTTTTATTTTTTATAATCTCCATTTCATAAGCAGGTAGATAATATTCTTCCAAGCGCATAATTTGCTGAAAGAGGTCATCGCCTCGTGAATCATAAAAATACCTTGAAGATAGAGATTTAGGCTTTTGACTCAAGCCATTTTTAACATGTATTAAAAGCTCATTCATTGTTATTTATCCTTCTTTTACTAGACGAATACCTGAAAAAATCCAACGGGAAGAAGCATGAAAAAAGTTGCGGTAAGTTTTTCTAGTATGACTTTTTGGCGTACCAACTGATGCTCCCCTCAATACATTCTGATTCACCATAAATTTGCCATTATATTCTCCTAAAGCACCATCTGGTTTTTTGAACCCAGGATAGGGTAAGTAAGCGGAATTAGTCCATTCCCAGAGTTGTCCCCATTGAAAATAGTCAGCGGCAATTTCCCATTCAAACTCAGTAGGTAAGCGCATTCCAGACCATTGTGCAAATGCAAATGCCTCATAAAGCGAAATGTGCATAACAGGCTTATCTAATTCAAGTGTCTGAAGACCATTATAAGTATAACTGTACCAAATTCCATCTTTTTTGTGCCAGTATAAAGGATGTTTAACGGCATTGTTATTAATAAAATGCCAACCTTCATCATGCCATAAATTGAAATTAGTATAGCCGCCATCTTCTATAAAGGCTAAAAACTCCCCATTGGTAACCAGTTGATTACTAATAAAAAAATCATTTACATAAACTTGATGAACTGGCATTTCATTATCGTAGCAAAAACCTTGACTGGCTCCAATGGCGTATAGTCCTGCTTTTACAGGTATCCACGCTTTAAGAGTAGTGCTTGTTTTGGGTTCAAAAAAATGACCTAATCTCGGAAAAGTAGGCTGATTGCCTAAGATATATTTTATGTCATACGATAATAATTCTTGGTGCTGCTGCTCATGGTGAATACCTACTTCAAGTAGAGACAACACCTCCTCTGTTAATTTTTCTCCGCACAGTGTCTGTAATGCTTGCGTCACATGATGTCGGTAAGCGTAAACTTCTCTCACTGTGGGGCGTGTCATAAATCCTCGATTTTGCCTTGCGCTACGCTCACCCATGTTGTTGTAGTAACTATTGAACAAAAACGCAAAATCAGGATGAAAAACTTGGTAATTCTTGAGGTATTTCACTAAAATGAATTGTTCAAAAAACCAGGTGCTATGTGCTAAATGCCATTTTGGCGGAGAAACTTCGAGTGCAGGTTGAGGAATGTAATCTTCCACAGCTAATGGCTGACAGAGCGTTTCAGAATGCTGCCTTGTCTCTAGCAACTGCACCAATAAATTTTTTTGTCTCATTATGCCTCTATTTTTACACCTTTCCAAAAGGCAATATAGTTTTTAATCTCTGCTGCTGCTGTTTTAGGCTCTGGATAAAACCAAGCAGCATCTTTATTGATTTTATCTTCAACGATTATTGTTTTATAACTCGCTACGCCTTTCCAAGAACAGGTAGTATGCGTATCGCTATCCCGAAAAAAATTAAGTTTAATGCTATCATAAGGGAAATAATGATTTCCCTCCAATACTACTGTTTCATCACTTTCTGCAATAATTTGATTATTCCAAATTGCTTTCATAGTCGGATTTTTTAAATTAGTTATGATAAACTCAATATTAAGTAAATACCATAAAACTAACACTAAAAACCAAGCAATATAAGTAAAGTTCATTCTGTGAATGATTTTACTATTTTTCTATCAATCAAGTTGGTTTTATAATTGCAATGTAAAAATAACATTTAATTAAGGTTCTTTTTTGAAATAAAAAAACTATCCTGTTATAAATTTTATTATATATTTATTTAATTTAAAACAATTTATTATGCAAAGTACATCTAAACAAAGTATTGATAAGAATTATTTAATAGAGGATAAGATTAGCTTTTTGAAAAAAAGTAAGAAATGGTCAGTATTGGTAGGAGTCCTAATAACATTTTATATTTTAATTATTCAATATTTTTTTAATTCCGAATTAGCCAGTTATATTAAGCAAGGGAAATACCTTTTTATTTTTATATTGTTTTATAAGGTATTTACAAACTACAAACAGCTATTACCTGAAGGAAGTATCTTTCAGAAAGGAATTGTATTGGGCTTGTACATGAGTATGTTTATTTCTTTAGCCTATACTGTGTCATTAACTCTATTGGGTTATGGAATAGGTCAAATTGAGATTATAAAATATGAAGAAAGTATAAATACCTTCAATAAATTAATTACTTTTGATTGGATGCTGCTATTCGAAACCTTTGTCATTAGTAATATTGTATCCTTTATATGTTTACAAGGTTTGAAAGACTCCAATATTCCTAATTAAAACCTCGAGTGTTAATTGATAACACTTTTATTTAACCCATTAATGATTATTATTTACTAGAACCCAATCTTCTTTTTACTATCACCTATTTCTACTTTGAGTGCAGCCATTCTAATGGCAGTTACCGCCGCTTCTACACCTTTGTTACCATATTTACCGCCTGCTCTATCTTGAGCTTGCTCCATTGTATTGGGGGTTAATACACCAAAAATACAGGGAATATTAGTGGCTAAACTTAAGTTGATTAGCCCTTTTGCCACCGCATCATTGATGTAGTCGTTGTGTTTGGTCTCGCCTTGTATAACGCAACCAAGACAAATAACAGCATCTACTTTTTGATGTGTGGTGCATAGTCTTGCACCCATAGGCAACTCAAAAGAGCCTGGCACTTGAAAGGTATAAATACCATCCGCTATTGCACCATGTTTAATGAGTGTATCGTAGCAACCCTCATACAGCGCATGCGTAATTTCCCTATTCCATTCAGAAACAATAATGCCAAACTTCATTTTCTGAGCGGAAGGGATATTTTGTTCATCGTATTGAGATAAATTTTGATTCGCACTTGCCATAGTTATAATGTTTAATCAAAAAAGACTTCCCAAATCTCTCGAATTCAGCAAGTCTTTTTTTTTATTTTTAATCGAAATGGGTATAATCCTAGCCTTGAGTTTTTACTCGCTCAATATATTTCTCAATATCACTAGCTACTGCTGATTTAGCATATTTTTCTTTTATTTTGTTGTATGCTTCCAACGCTCCTTTTGTATCTCCTTGATATTCACATAGCATACCCACTTTTTTTAGGTAATAAGGCGTTAGTAAGTCATTATCATCTGTACTGGCTGCTTTTTTATAAAAACTCATAGCCTTTGCTAAATCATTTTTTTCTGCATAAGCATCGCCTAAAGCACCAAACTTCATGGTAGGTGTAATTATACCTTTCGGTTTGAAATCATTCAAATAGGAGATTGCTGCATCAAATTGGCCAAGATTCAAGTAAGAAATACCCGCATAGTAGTGTGCAGCATTTGCTGCTGGCGTTCCTTTGTAATTATCAATAATCTCTAGGAAACCAGAAAATCCACCACCAGGGTTAGTCAATGCTTGCACGAAAGAGTCCCTTTCAAACTGGAATTCTGCTTGAAACATCTGCTCCACTGCTTCTTTTTGTTTTGGCAGTTTGTAGAAATTATTGTAAGCAAAGATTCCTCCAATCAATAACAAAATACCTGCAAGCCCTCCTAGAATTAGCGTTTGATTGCGCTCAATAAAGTTTTGTGCTTGGTCGCGGACTTCAACGATATCTACCAACACATCTTCTTGCTGTTTGCCCCCTCTTGTTTTTCCTTTACGCTTTGCCATAGATTTTTATACTTTTTTCAAAAGTAGCGCAAAGATAGTTTACTTTTTTAGAAACAAAAAAAATGTTCGCTATTCTATCATAAATTAATACAAGTTAGGCATTCACTCGCTTCAGACGATGAGCAAATTTCTTTTTGAATTTCGTCACTTTTGGCGTAACCACTATGGTACAGTAAGGATTTCGATGGCCTGTTTTGGCGTAATAATCTTGATGGTATGCCTCTGCTTCATAAAAGGCTTCCAATGGAGCAATCTCCGTAACAATTGGGTCGTCGTATAAAGTAGAGGCTACTTCGCGAATAGATTTTTCTACTATTGCTTTTTGCGTTTCATCGTGATAGAACACTACTGAACGATACTGCGGACCTACATCATTTCCTTGCCGATTGAGCGTTGTAGGATCATGAGCCGTCCAAAACATCTCTATGATCTCTTCAAAATTAATGACTTCGGTATCAAATTGAATTTGTACCACTTCTGCATGCCCCGTCATCTTAGAGCAAACTGCTTTATAGTTTGCAGTCTCTGCTGTGCCTCCAGCATAACCAGATTTTACGCTTTCCACCCCTTGCACTTCTTTGTAAACGGCTTCTACGCACCAAAAACATCCGCCCCCCAAAGTAGCTGTTGCTAATATTTCGCTCATACCAATGAATTTACTGTTGTATTAATTTGATGTTCGTATCTTGTATTTACTACCATTTCGCGCCAAAAAAGGCGCATAGCTGCTCGCTTTTTGTCATCAAGTTCATAGCTAATATACTGATTAAAATAAGTTGACAAATCAAAATCAGGATGAGGCACTTGCAACAGATAAAGCAAGTCGGGAATCGAGTGTAAACCCACTTTTAGAGCAGCATTAAAAGATTTTAAAAACTCTCGTGAAAGCGGAACCGTACTCACCCAAGCCGCAAAAACAAAAGGAAGTCCTGTGTGTTGCTCCCAGATTTCTCCTAAGTCATAGACATATTTGAACTGATGTTCCAGACCGATGGTTCTATCGCCGATGATTAAACCACCCACTTTGTCGCCAATTTTACTAATATACCCTTCTTTTGCTGGAAGGAGTGCTAAATCAATTTTCCAATATTGGCGCAACAAAATTTTAGTCAATTCTACGGACGTTCTAGAGTGGAAATCTAAATACAAATGACTCAATTGCTCAATAGGTTGATTGGCATAAATACAAACTGTTTTTACAGCACCCACCGTACCAATGCAGTAATCAGAAACAATTCTTGCATCCCTTATTTCTGGTATCGCTGCCACGGGAATGAGTCCTAACTGGGCTTCTCCTGTACGCATTTTTTGGGCACATTTAGAAGGAATATCTAATTGAAGCTCAATACTTTGGTGCAATCCTGTTTTTAATAATCCATATAAAAATGGCTTAGTATTCAGATAAGATACGGCCGTTACCTGTAATTTTTTCATAGTATTGATGATGCTATCTCCTCGACATGACGAATATCATTTTGCAATATCAATTCAAAATGATGTTCCTTTTGGCGAAAAATGTATAATCCAGTATTTTGATGTTCATAGTTCTCCATGTATTCCAAGCCTTGTCCCAATAAAGTGCAAACAAGCACCCGATTGAGTCTGCCATGTGCACAAATGAGAACGGTATTTTCTTTTCGTTTAAGTAGTTGATTCACAAATATTTGACATCGTTCATGTACTTCTGCCGGACTTTCTCCATCTTGCAATTTGGCATGAAAATTACCTTTAGCCCATTCATCCATTACTTTCTGATAATCAGCAATCATTTCTGGCGTTCGCTGTTTACCTTCTTGATAACCCCATGACATTTCGTTGATTTCATCAAATTGCATCCATGCAACGCCTTTATCTATAAATGGCTTTGCTGTTTCATGCGTTCTTTTTAATGTCGAAGTAAATATTATCTCAAAGGGAAGATGCCCATAGTGCTCAAAAAAAGCCTGTGCTTGCATTTGCCCTGTGGCATTCAAACTGGTATCCACTTTGCTGCCTTGCACAATACCTTTTTTATTGTAATCTGTTTCGCCATGGCGAATCAAGTAAATTTCTTTTATCATTTTATTTGTTGTTTATCAGCTACTTCGCTTTTTAATTACTCAAAACAGGTAGTGCTACATACCCTTTGAATGCTTTATCTGATTCAAACACAACATCGGTGTAATCTTGAATCACATTGTACAGGGTGTCTCGTTCAATAGGTTGACGACCTACTCTTCTAATCAAATTCACTAAATCTTCTGTACTCAAAGCAGGATTTTGCTCTTCTGAGCCTGCCATGCTGTATATTTTGGTCGTATCATCGATAGTGCCGTCAATATCGTTTACCCCAAAACTTAAGGCTAGTTGAGCCGTATCTCTACCAATCATGGGCCAATAGGCTTTGATGTGGTCAAAATTATCGAGATAAATTCGGCTAATTGCATAATTACGCAAATCCTCAACGACCGTAGATTCAGGCAAATGCGACATTTGATTGTCTTGATTTCTGAATTTCAATGGAATGAAAGTCTGAAATCCACCTGTTTTATCTTGAAGTTGACGCAACTTTTCCAAGTGATCCACGCGGTGTTCAAACTTTTCGATATGCCCATAAAGCATCGTGGCATTGGAGCGCATTCCAAGTTCGTGCCAGATTTCGTGAATGCGAAGCCACTGCTCGCCGCTGCATTTTCCGCCAGCAATTTGGTCGCGAATTTCAGGATGAAAAATCTCTGCACCGCCTCCAGGAATGGAATCCACGCCTGAATCTTTAATCATTTTCATGCCATCCTCGTAGCTCACTTTTGCCAGTTTGAAAATATAATGATATTCAACAGGCGTTAGGGCTTTAATATGTAAATCTGGACGATGTTCTTTGATGGCTTTGAATAGGTTGACATAAAAATCAAGGTCATATTGAGGCAGCACGCCACCAACAATGTGTACTTCAGTTACAGGTTGATGGTCGTATTTACGCACAATATCCATCATATCTTCATGGGTGTATTCCCAACCCTCCGATCGCTTTTTTATTAATCGAGAATAAGAACAAAACGTACAGGTGTAAATGCACACATTCGTTGGTTCGATATGGAAATTTCGATTGAAATAAGTCTTATCGCCGTGTTTTTTTTCTCTGATATAATTGGCTAATGCGCCTAAATAAGCCAGTTCAGCTTCTTCAAAGAGCAATAATCCCTCATCAAAACTGATGCGTTCATTGGCAATTACTTTTTCTGCAACATTGCGCCATTTGGGTTGCAAACGAGGGTCTTTCAAAATAGTAGCTAAAGAAATTGTATTCATATCGTTACACTGCTTAATGCTAAATTTTAACCAAAAGTAACTGATTTTCAATGCTACATTTTCAGAACTTTCAGTTTTTATTGAAAGAACAAATGGATAACAGTAAAGTTTTCATGTTTACTATCATCCATTTGTGCTTTCTTTAAATATTATTTTTCTAGTGCTAGGATGTAACTTTCTCAGCTACTTCTTTTTCCTCTTTTTTGTAGAACAGCAAAGAAGCCACTATGCCACCAACTAAAGAAAGCATAATTACCCCTAGAGAAAGCCACTCAGGAAAATGAATATGGTGCGCTAAAATTAACTTTACACCAACAAAAGCTAAAATTAATACAAGGCTATATTTCAGCAACTTAAAGCGATCTAACATGGCTGCCAATACAAAATAAAGCGACCTTAAACCTAGAATGGCAAAAATATTGGAAGTAAATACTAGAAATGGATCAGTAGTAATGGCTAGGATAGCCGGAATGCTATCAATAGCAAACAAAATATCGGTGGTTTCAACGACCACCAGCGCAATAAATAGCGGAGTAACTGCCGTGATTTTTCGTTTTTTGACCCAAAATTTATCGCTTTCAAAATCTCGAGTAACGGGATAAAAACGCTTGACCATTTTTACAATAGGATTGTTTCTAGGGTCAACTTCTTCGCCTTCATCTTTAAACATCTTATAGGCAGAGTATAACAACAATCCACCAAAAACATAAGTCATCCACGAGATACTTTCGATAAGCACCACGCCAATGAAAATAAAAATGGCTCTAAAAACAACGGCACCTAAGATGCCCCAAAACAATACCCGATGCTGATAGATGCGTGGCACCTTAAAATAGCCAAAAATAACAGCAATAACAAAAATATTATCGAGGCTCAAGGAAAGTTCAATCAAATAACCCGTTAAATATTTGATAACAGCTTGAATCGGTGTGAGTTGTGTAGTATTTGCTACCATGTCATTGCTGTAAAGCAAATAAATAACACCACTAAAAGCAAGGGAAATACTCACCCAAAGTGTAGTCCAAGTTAAGGCTTCCTTTGTTGAAATTTGGTGAGGTTTTTTGTTAAATACGCCTAAATCTAAGGCAAGAAAAATAAAGATAAGTACAATAAATGCGATCCAGATTAGCATGTAATGCGTTTGTTTAAATATGTGATATTGAGCAAATGGCTATTTATTTTTTTATCAGACTTTGCCGCTTTATTTAATGAACAAGTATTCAAAATGTTTTCCTATAATGCCAATACTATTTCGACCAAA
>DAITMC010000142.1:0-9439 GCA_036835365.1 Saprospiraceae bacterium | reverse complement strand
CATCAGCTTGTGCCAAAATGTTACCTTCCTCTGCTGCCTTTTCCACTAAGCTCAAGAAGTGATGCCCCTTCGACACTTGATGTGCAGCAATTTCCGCATCTAACCACACCGCACTTGAAAAATTTAATGCAATTACTCGACGAAGATGCTCTTGCAATTCAAATAGGGAAAAAACTTCTGCCATAAATATTGATTTAGCCAACAAATATCAATTTTTCAAGAGGAAATATAAAAGAGCCTATCAATTTATCTACAAAAACACTAATTTCGCCTTATCTTAGGCAAAAAATAATGCTGCTTTCTCTTTAAAAAACAAGAAAGTAAAAAATCAACTATAATTTTGAGTCAACCTTATTCGTTAACTCGCAGAACAAAACAAACTAAAGTAACATGTTCAACAAATTACTACTTTTTCAACAGACCTTAGAACTTGACCCAACAGAGCCTACTGTAAAATCGCAAAGCCTTATGGACATTATTGTTCAGTCGGGTCCAATTGGTATTATTATTGTGGCAACACTCTTAGTTTTACTGGTTATTGCGTCTTACATATTCATTGAACGCTATTTAACCATCAAGCAAGCAGGAAGAATTGATGAAGGTTTCATGAACAACATTCGCGTGAATGTACAGGCAGGCAACATTCCAGGGGCAAGAGCACTTTGCCAAAAAACAGATTCTCCTATTGCCAGAATGGTGGAAAAAGGCATATTGCGCATTGGCAAGCCACTAAAGGATATTGACGCTTCCATTGAAAACGTGGGTAACTTAGAGGTTTTCAAATTAGAAAAAAATCTTTCGACACTAGCCAGTATTGCAGGTGCTGCACCTATGATTGGTTTTTTTGGGACAGTAACAGGTATGATTATTGCCTTTTATGAAATGGCAACTCAAGAAAATGTTACGCCAAGCGTACTAGCAGGTGGTATTTATCAAGCTTTATTAACCACAGCATTGGGATTATTTATTGGGATTATTGCGTTCGTAGGGTATAATCTCTTAGTAGCCAACGTTGAAAAGGTAGTTTACAAAATGGAGCGAACTACCGTAGATTTCATGGATTTATTGCAAGAGCCAGGTTTATAAGCAAAGCCAATTTATTGACACTCAAATTAATTACAGATACAATGCCATTAAGTAAACGATCAAAAGTAAGCGCAGAATTTAGTATGTCGTCTTTGACAGACATTATATTCTTGTTGCTTATCTTCTTTATGTTGACATCATCTTTGGTTCAGATTCAGCCTTTTGAACTACCCGAGTCAGATTCAAAAACCGTTGCAGCTACTGACTTAGTAGTCTCCATTGATAAGGACAAACGATATGCACTAAATGGGAAAGCACTTTCTAAAGAGGCGTTGCCAAAAGCACTGGCGAGCAAAGTAAACGAAGCGGTGGATAAAGACAAGGTATTTGTTACTGTTGTATCGGAGGTAAATAATGAATTTAACGAGACGCTTTATGTGCTGAAAGTTGCAAATAATTTGAGGGTTAAAGCAATTATCGCTACACAAGCAAGAAAATAAAAATCGGTATGGGATTAAAGAAAAAAAGTAAGGTCAATGCTCAGTTCAATTCTTCTGCACTAACAGATATTATATTTTTATTGCTCATTTTCTTCATGCTTACCTCTTCTTTGGTATCGCCCAATTCTATTAACATGAAATTGCCAGGCAATTCAAAAAGTAAAGCATCCTCTGAAACAAAACTCGATGAAATCATGATTCGAGGTAACGCACAATATTTTTTGAATGGCAGAAGAATAGAATTATCTGAGTTGGAAACCTACTTACTGCAAAAGGTGCGGCGCTACAAGGATGTGAATGTTGTTATTGCTAATGCTTCCGACGCTACCAATGGCGATGTAGTTGCCTTTTTGGATATGGCGATGCGGTTGAATGTCAATACAGTATTAGCAACAGAAATATAAAACGCCTAATATTTTGTTAAAAATCAGAAAAACCTTAATACTTGTGTCTAGTTAAGTGTTTTTTTAGAAAAAATGATGTACCATGAAGTTGGATTATGCGGTTAATCAAAAAGAACAACAAAATAAAACTAAAGCTCGGCTATCCAGCACAGCTATTTTATTGCTTTTGCTAGTGGTCTTTATTTTCCCATTCTTTACCTATCCCGATCCAAAGCCTGAGCAACAAGGTATTTTAGTCAATTTAGGAATGCCAGATGAAGGGCAAGGCAAAGAAAACGCTAAAGCAGCAGCACCCGCCGAAACGAAACCCGTAAAGGCAGAGCCAGAACCCACACCTCCGCAAGAAGAGCCCAAACCAACGCCACAACCAGAACCTAAGCCTACACAAAAAGAAGTAGTTACGACCGAAGACCCCACAGCCATTGCGTTGAGAAGGCAAAAAGAAAAGGAAAAACAAGCGCGCGAGGAGGCTCAAAGAAAAGAAAATGAGGCACAAGCTCAGAGAAAAGCACAGCAAGAAGCAGAGCGCAAACAAAAAGAGGAAGCAGAGCGCAAGCGAAAAGAAGAATTAGCAAGGCAGCAAGCCGAAGCAGATAAGTTAAAAAATCAGTTAGGTGGATTGTTTGGTGGAGATACTGGAAAGGGAAACACAGGAAAACAGGGTAACCAAGGCGACCCCAGTGGTGACCCTAATGCCTCTAAGTTGGAAGGCGTGAGCACGGGTTCAGGGCAAATTGGTGGTGGACTTTCCGGGCGTGGTGGCTCAGGTCCACTTATGACAGATAAATCACAAAAATCAGGACAGTTAACCATCCGCGTTTGTGTAGATCAAAACGGCAAGGTAATTAGCTCAACATTTACGCAGCAGGGTTCTTTTGGCTCAGTCGCTTCCGACCCAGACATCATAAAGAGAACAGAGGCTAACGCTAGAAGTTGGAAATTTGATTCAGGTTCAGTGGATCAGCAGTGTGGAACAATCACTTATGTGTTTAAGCTCAAATAAAAAGCACCTTTTGTAAAAGGTAAGATTTTTTATATTAAAATGAACAAGTAGCAGGATCAGAACATTTTCTGATGCTGCTTTTTTTAATGCTCACATCATGTCTATGACGTATCAGCAAACAATAGCATATCTTTTTAGTCAACTTCCTATGTTCCAAACTATTGGAGCGAAAGCATTCAAAAAAGACCTCACTAATATCAAGCGCTTATGCGCCGAACTTGGTCAGCCTCAGAACAGCTACCCAAGCATACACATCGCTGGTACAAATGGCAAAGGCTCTACTTCGCATATTTTAGCAGCAGTGTTGCAAGCACATGGCTTAAAGGTTGGTCTTTACACTTCACCTCATTATCGAGATTTCAGAGAGCGTATAAAAATAAATGGGCAATATATTTCAGAAGCATTTGTCATTGATTTTGTAGCGAAGTATCGTAAAAGCTGGGAAATGATACAGCCTTCTTTTTTTGAGATTACCGTAGCTATGGCATTTGAGTATTTTGCCCAGCAAAAAATAGACATCGCTGTAATAGAAACTGGATTAGGAGGTATCTATGATTCTACTAATATCATTACACCTATTCTGAGTGTCATTACTAACATTAGTTTCGACCATCAAGAAATGTTGGGTGATAACTTACCTCAAATTGCTTGGTCAAAAGCAGGCATTATAAAACCGAACATTCCTGTTGTAATTGGTGAAAAACAAGCAGAAGTGCTTGATGTTTTTACATCAAGTGCAAAAGATAATAACGCTCCTATTTACTTTGCTAGCGACCATTACAAGGTAGAAAAAACAGCATCTACTTGGCTAACAACCAATTACAATGCTTATTTAGATAATACCTTAAAATACGAGCAGTTACAGACTGGTCTTTCCGGCACTTATCAACAACTGAATTTACAAACAGCACTTCAAGCTATTGACCTCATTCCTGCAAATATTTGCAAAATTGAAGAAAAAAGACTTCGATTCGCACTCGAACACATTAAAACACTAACCAATTTTATAGGTCGTTGGCAAATCATGCAAGAGTCGCCACTTATAGTGTGTGATAGTGCGCACAATGAAGCTGGCATTCAACAATCTATGAAGGACTTGCTTAGTTTGCCTTACCAACAATTACACCTAGTCATTGGTGTGGTTAAGGACAAAGATTTAAACAAAATGATACCTTATTTACCTAAATCGGCAACTTATTATTTTGCTAAAGCTGATATTCCAAGAGGACTAGATGCCGAAATATTGCGCCAAAAAGTAGCCGCTTTTGAGCGATTTGGCGAATCTTATCCTTCTGTAGCAGCAGCGGTGGCAGCAGCCAAAGCCAACGCCAAGCAAAACGACATCATTTATATTGGTGGAAGTATTTTTGTGGTAGCAGAAGTAATTTAGTAAAAGAGCAACTCAATTATTTCATCGCTGAAGATAAGCCGCATATTCTGAAGTGTCAATAATATCTACAAAAATATGTTCTGCAATAGTCGTAGCTAAAGATAGCCCTATGTAATCTGTTCTAACAGGAAAGTTCTTGTGCATTCTATCCACTAAAACTGCTGTTTCTATTTTTTTCGGCAAAACCACCATCATTGGGCGCATAGCGTAGAAAAGCGTTTTGCCAGTGTTTGCTACATCATCTACCACTATTATTGTCTTTCCCTCCAATTCTTTGCTTGGCATTTCTAGCAAAATGTCATTCGTTAGTGGATTTTGGGGAGACAATTGCACCCTACTTACCGTTATCATTAATCCATCGGCTATCTCCAGCAATTCCTCAAGAATTAGACGAGCCACTTCCATACCTCTTTGGTTGATGCCAATAAGCACCAACTCTTGCTCCTCAAAATTACGCTCGTAAATTTCGTAGGCTATTCGCTTGATTTTTTGCCGAATTTGCCAATGGTTCAATATTTTCATGTCTTAACGGTTTTACGAAAGTAATAACCTTTATTTCCGTCTTTTATTTATTAAAAATCAATTTGAAATAAAAAGATGGCTTCACTAATTCTTCTCTCAAGTTCATATCCATAAACATTGCAGTCAGCGTTTCACTCAAACGACGATTCCGAGTTGCTACGTTAACTACTAAATTGAATAACCAAGGAAAACGCAACGCCAATTGCATTTTACGACTTAAACTCAACTCTTGACCCATCACTCGCTGGATGTCTTTATCGTAACCTTTCATAAAAGCAGCCGAAAAATTATTAGCATCAAAACATTTTTTAGCGTGATTAGCTGCATAAAATCCACAATACAAGGCATTTCCAATACCTTCGCCTGAAAACGGGTCAATCAAACTGCCTGCATCCCCCAGCAACATATAGCGATTGCCTGAAATGGAACGTTTTTTTGAACCCAATGGTAAGCCGTATCCCCTTATTTTATCAACCATCTCCGCATGTTCAAAACGGTGTTTTAAATAAGGATGTGTTTCTATTAATTCCATCATAATTTGCTTCAGATTAAGCCGTTTTTTGCTCACCGTTTTTGAAAGCATCCCTAGCCCTACATTAGCATGACCATCAGGCAATGGAAATATCCAAAAATAACCAGGCAGTAGTTCTTTTAGAAAAATCAATTCTATAAAATTATTTTCATCCATTTGTTTGACCCCTTTGTAGTAGGCGCGAAGCCCTGCACTATGATGGTTTAACTCCATTTCTATACCTGCATGATGGCGAGCAAAACGAGAATGTGCGCCATCTGCCACTAAAAGCATTTTAGTGTTTATAGTCAAGGACTTATCCTTGCTCGTTAGGGTAATATAATCCTTATGTTCCTCGAACTCGGTCATTTCTAAGCCTTCCAAAAATTCAATTTGATTGCGTTTTTTGACTTGTTCAACAAGGTAGTTGTCAAAATCCAGCCGCTTAGCAATAAAACCTGGTGCATTATCTTTGTTGCGATCAAAATTTAATTTAAAAGGTACGTCTAGCGATTTCAAATTAGGTGCCGTAAATCGAATGCCCCATGAATCTACTTGTAATTCTTTCTTTTCTTGAAACGCCCCAATAATGTTAGGATCAATTCGGTTCAAAACAGAAGATACCTTTCCGCTAAGCGCATCGCCACATATTTTATCTCTTGGGAATACCGCTTTATCTATTAATGTACAGGTTAATCCAATGTTATCTAATTGTAAAGCAGCACTTGCACCTCCTGGTCCTGCACCTAAAATACATATATCTCGCTCCAAAATCTGCATAAAGTTATTATTTTTGCGTGTCCGACAAAGTTACACATCTGTTATTAAAGTCTTAAAACTTTTTCGGATACATTCCGTTTTTTCACTATTTGATGAATAAATAAAAATGTAAAAATTAGAAGTTACTATCATAAAACATAAGCTGTGGCATTGAGCCGCTAGCAAAAATGAAATAATAATCACCATGATAAGACTGTTTGTATTACTCAATTTGATGCTAGGAATTTTACTTGTTGCTTCAGCACAAACGACAGAAAAAGAATTAAACGAACGTTTGGACAGTTTGTACATAGATTTAGTACAGGATAAACAAAGTCCTGATAAAGTGTTGCACGCCGAGCCCTTATATATTGACTTAATTCGTGACTTGGGGGCAAGAAAAGGAGAGAAAGAATGGAATGTGGGTTTAGGTATCTTCGATCAAAGCACCTATGACCGCTACGAAGCGCTTGTAGAGTATGAATTTGCACCTATTAATCGTTTAGGGCTTGAGATAGAACTTCCATTTTCCTTTTACTATCCAACGGAAGAGAATAGTAATGCTCCTTCTAGTTTGCTACACAGTTTGAAGTTGGCAGCACAATATACCTTTTTTGTATCCGAGAAATTAAAAACTTCAATGGCTATTGGTTACATCCATGAATTTGAGTTTGTGGAATTTGCTAAATACGGTAAGGAAGACCTGTACAAAGGCAATATTTACAATCCATTTTTTATAGCCGCAAAGCGATGGGGGAATAATTTTCACACTCTTATTTACACAGGACCGAGTTTTGAGCAAAATTTTGTTAATAATTCTGTGGATTTTGAGTGGGAGATTAACTCCAATTTTCATTATATGATTCCTGGCACAAGGAACTTTATTGGTATCGAGGTTAATCAGGATGTTAATGCCAGTGGTACGGGTATCACATTACGTCCACAAATGCGCATAGGGTTAGCCGATAATTTGCTAATCGGTATTGTTACGGGCATTCCTATTTCCAGAGAAACTCAACGTTTTAGCTCTTTCATACGCATTATTTATGAACCTAAACATAAGCACACAAAGCATCATAATCACTAAAATATAAACGATAGTTGCAGAATGGTTTAATCTATTCTGCAATTATCACTTTTGTCTTTGTGTTCAGTATAGCTATCATTCCTCCAACAAATCAGGGCGGCGCTGTTGCGTTCTTTGTAAGGCTTGCTCATAGCGCCATTCCTCAATGGCAGCGAAATTGCCAGAAAGCAAAATGTCTGGTACTTTTTGCCCCTTAAATTCCACAGGTCGGGTGTAAACAGGAGGAGCTAGGAGATTATCCTGAAAAGAATCGAATAGTGCAGATGTTTCATCATTCAATACTCCTGGCAGCAATCGTCCGATACTATCCACTAAAACAGCAGCTGCCAGTTCTCCTCCAGAGAGCACATAGTCGCCAATAGAAATTTCCAAAGTAATATATCTTTCGCGAATGCGCTCATCAATGCCTTTATAATGACCACAAATAAGCAGCAGATTTTCTTTTAAAGACAGTTGATTAGAAAGAGATTGGTTCAGGCGAATACCATCGGGGGTGAGGTAAATAATTTCTTGGTAAGTTCTTTGGGCTTTTAGCGTTTCAATGCAATGGGCAAGGGGTTCTATCATCATCACCATACCTGCACCGCCACCGTATTGATAATCGTCCACTTGTTTGTGTTTGCCCAATCCATAAGCGCGTAAGTCTTCAATACCAACTTCGAGCAAGCCTTTTTCCTGCGCGCGCTTCATCATAGAGTGTTGTAAGGGGCTATGCAATAATTCAGGTAATACTGTAATAATATCAATGCGCATGAAATAATTCTTTATTTCATTAATGCTTTTGCCAAAAGATAGTTGACCTAGCTTATTTTTTCGTTTTTAGGGTTGAAGATACGCCTCCAAAAGTTGGTGAATCCCTGTGGTATCTCGCACTGCCATTTTAAGCCTTAGCTTGTAAGTTAGTCCAATCGGGATTTTTTGTTCTAACACTTGGTCAAACGATTTTTTATTGATTACATTAGGATATTCTGCACAAA
This sequence comes from Saprospiraceae bacterium, assembly GCA_036835365.1. Lineage (GTDB taxonomy): Bacteria > Bacteroidota > Bacteroidia > Chitinophagales > Saprospiraceae > JAAUTG01. The sequence goes on along the minus strand of DAITMC010000142.1, from coordinate 1,260 downwards.
ATGCTAAAAATCTTGCTTTTTCTTCATCGAGGTATTGGTGGTTTACTTTAAACACTTTGGGCATATTAGCGCTTTGCGTTTCAAACAGTTGCAAAAAAGTTAATGTGAATAGTAGCAAAGCTGTCACGCCTATTCCCCATTTTAAAAAAGGCATAAACGACTTTGATGCGCTTGGGTGAGGCACAAACATAGCATCAATATTCCCCTCGTTTTTTGTCTGGTTATATTTCGGCGTTTCAGGAGTATTTTTCCTTGTCTTCAAAAATTCACTATCATAAGATTGCCTTTTAAAAGCATCATAAAGCACTTCGTATGCTTCATTAATGGACTTGAACTGTTCTTCTGCCCACTTGGCACTGCCATGCAAATCAGGATGAAAGGCTTTACACTTTTTCAGATAAGCCTTTTTCACATCCTCTTTGGAGGCATTAATTGGCACTCCGAGTATGTTATAGTAATCAATCATTAAGCACTAGGCATTAACTTATTAGTGAATAAGCAAACTAATCCACAAAGTAACACCTTGTACATGAATTAGGCAATGTCATTCACTCAACAGAAACCGTCGTTTACTCAATAATATAGCCAATATTGAATAAACAATAAAGTTTATCCCGCTAACAGGCGGATGACGAATACCAAAACGATACTAATTAGCAAACCTGCAATAATTTTTCCTAAGTCCAAAAGGACATCTCGCATTTCACCTTTTTGCAGTTTACCATCTAGCTGCCAGCGCATTGCTAATTCTCGACCCGCCAAAAGACCAATGAATACCCAAGTGGTACTCATTGGAAGTTTGCCCTCAAACAGCCCTAGATAGTTATCTTTGAAAATAAAGAGTATAATACCATAAATGAAGTCAATAATAGTAGCAGAGCGAATGTCTGCGGTGTTGGTTTTTCTACGGACTACATCTTGCACTCGTCCACCTTTGCTCCAAAAAATGTAGCCCAATAATGCGACTAAAATGAGCAGCGACAACGAAAACGTCAGTGGTGTTAAATCTTGACCGCCTTTGAGGTAAATATAGATATTTGCTAAATCTTGTGTTAGCCATTGCGACCACAGAAAACCTGTGGATAGCCATTGTAAAGGTATCCAAATAGACGTTTTGCTTTCTGTTATTGGGTTATCAATAAAGCGTTTTTCTACAAGTCGAGTAGTAGCAATGTAAATAACAGCCGCCGCACTGAATGCTACGATATATCCAATGACTGATTTTTGAATCATTCCTCCTAACTTGGTGTTAAAGTCGAA
>DAITMC010000141.1:0-9497 GCA_036835365.1 Saprospiraceae bacterium | reverse complement strand
TTCAAACGCAACAATCTGTCGGTTGCGATGCTGGACCAAGTAAAGAAGGTGGCGATTGGATAAAACATTTCGATGAAAGAGATTGGTTAACTTTCAGAAGCTACACTTCAACAGCCAGTCAAAGAGAAAACATTAATTGGAACATTCGAGGTATTGTTGGACAGTAAATTGCCCAACAATAGTTATAGTCTAATGGCTTTATCTACTTCTGCTTTGGTGTTGGGAGCTTCTAGGAGTAGTTTTATCTCCAGTATAGCACGACTAGCTTTTGGGCGAAGGGCGTTAAAGTCGATAGAGCGAATGACTGCAATGTGTTTATCATCAGTAACGATGACTAAAGTATTTTTTGAATCAGCTTTGTATTTTATCCATGTTTTTTCAGCTACAAGAAAAGGTTGAATGGTATTCAACGTCTCATCAATCAGATAACCCTTTACATTTTTGTAATATTGCTGTTGCTCATTCTTGAACGTAGCCAATATTGCAGTCGTAGGTGCTGATACAAGACGGTTACAACTCCAAATACCTAGTTGAGTAATACTAAGCGTATTTGTCGTTGCTTGTTTTTGAGTAGTATCTAAGTTTGCTAGTAATGCCGATTTTCTTTCTTCAAAATCATTAATGATACGTTGTCGCTTTATATTTATCAGACTATCCTGCACTATCAATTTTCTTTCATAATCTCTTAGCTCATTTTCGTATTGCATCTTAGCTATTTCGTAATCTTCGTTCGTTAATACTTTTTGAGCAATTACAGTAACCTCTCCATTGGGAAGTAAGAAAGTGATTTGATAGTTATTGCTTGTGAGTGGTACAATCTCAATGCCTTCAATTTCAGGGGATTTAGGTAATGGTGGACTCTCAGGAGCTAACTGCCAAATCGTATTTTTGTATGCTTTATCAATAGACAATCCTTCTAAATCAAATGTTGGTACTTTAGGTCTTTTTTGAACAGGTGCTTCAGGTTTTTGGAGCGTAGGAACGCCAGTTGCCAATGCTTGAAAGGCTAGTTTTTCCTCTTGTTCTAATAGCTTTAATTCTGTTTCAAGATGAATTTCTTTTTCAATTACATCTACTTGATGATTGGTTTGGTAAACCCACGTTCGATGTTCTTGGTCTAAATAGTAAGTCTTATATACTTGAAACATACTATCGTTTTCTATCATCAATTCATTCGTCCAGTTAACTTGAATATTTTTTCCATTGCGGAGTTGAATTTTCTTGCCATTTTGTTCTGCATACAATTCAATAATAGCTATGGATTCCATAAGGTATTCTATTTCGGAAGAATCATAGACTAAAGGGATACCGGAAAGAAAAAAATCGGTAGGTTCATACATGGAGCGATAGAATAAATCTATTTCTCCTTTGATAGTATTTCCTTCTTGGTCTTCAAAAGCCGATTCGGGTATAGTTAGGGTGGCTTTATCGTTGCATTGAATTTGACCACCACTGACACCATCGGCTTTGTACTGATTAAACGTAAGTTGAGCCGTTGCCAAAGGCGGATCAATGAGAGGCGCAGTATAGAAGAAATTAGCCTGTGTTTCTAAGTATTGCGATTCAGAAAAAGGGCTTATCCATAGTTGATTCCAAAGGATGAATCCTGCGATAGAAGCCGCAATAGCGATGCTACTCAACCGCCAGAAGCGTCTTGAAGTTACTGTTTTTTTTTGTATGCTCTGCTCCTCAGCATAGTTCTTGAGTAAAGCATCAAAGTTTTTGTACTGATTTATCTCTTCAGAACTAGGTACACTTGGATTAAATTTTATGTGGTATCGTTGTTTCATTTTTCTGCTTTTCCTTAGTGAATTATGCTTGTCTGCTGTGCTCTAGCAAAATTTTTTCTTTCAATCGTTGTAAAGTTCGATATGTTTTAACTTTTGCATTGCTCTCCGTCAATTGTAAAATTTCAGCTATTTCTTTAAAAGAGCGTTGTTCAAAATAACGAAGTTCGATGAGTTGCATATCTTGCTCATTTAATGTTTGTAGAACTGCTAATAATGCTCTTATCCAATCTTCTTTATCTTCTTCTGTTGGTATTTCAATTAATGACAGGAACGAAAAATCATCAACACTAACTACTCTTGATTTCTGTACGTTTCTGTAATATTGAGCAACTTCATTACTTGCAATACGAAACAACCATGCAGAAAAAGGCACTCCTTTAAACTGATATTGTTTGATATTCTCTAGTGCTTTCATAAAAATTTGTGTGCACAAATCACCCGTTAACTCTGAATCGCTAGTACGCCGATAGACAAACTTAAAAACCATTTCAAAGTAACGCTCGTACAATACACCGAAAGCACGCACATTTGATTGTGCTGCTTTTATGTCTTCCCATTCTTTCTGTAAACTGTTGTTGGACACCTCTTTTTGCACGATTTTTTTGTTGAAAACAATAATATTCACTTGCAAATTGAGAAGCCTTCACTCTAAATTTTCATTGGATAGCATCATAGCATTTTAATCTCAACTTTATTAATGCAAAGACTACTGAAAAGATACAAATTTTAGGTTATGTATAGGGAAAATTAACAATAAACTGTTGCAGGATACCATGCAAAGAGTATGTTTTTAACTTTCTGCATGGTAAGAATATTAATGAAGGTAGCAATTATTTTTTAGCCACTTTCTTAGGTTGTACCACTACAATCATTCTTCTCCCCTCTAATTTGGGTAGCGACTCTGGAGCACCAAATTCATCTAGCTCTTTGATAAAACGGAGTAACAGGAGTTCCCCTCTATCTTTAAAAACAATCGTGCGTCCTTTGAAGTTAACATATGCTTTCACTTTAGAGCCTTCTTCGAGGAAACTCTTTGCATGTCGTAGCTTGAACTCAAAATCATGCTCATCTGTGTTTGGTCCAAAACGTACTTCTTTAATAACTGTTTTTTGGGCTTTTGCCTTTATTTCTTTCTCTTTCTTTCTTTTATCGTAAAGAAATTTCCTGTAATCAATAATCTTTACCACAGGAGGTTTAGCATTAGGTGATATCTCGACCAAATCTAATTCCATGATTTCTGCCCACTTTCTTACTACTCTGGTATTATGGACTAGACCTGGCTCCACAGCCTCACCTACCTTTTCGGCAATTTCAGGTAAGTTATCCCCAATTAAACGGACTTCTGGAACACGAATTTGATCATTTGTTCTATATTCTTGTTCTTCTTGTTGGTCTCTGTTTCTAAAGTTGCCTCTTTCAATTTTTTTTGCCAAAGAATTAATATTTAGTTAAAGATAAAAATAGCTTCCAAAATTAAAGCTACCTGTAATATATAATAATCCATAATGAAAAAAAGTTCCATAAAAATAGCCTAGTAGAATGAATATACACTCAACTAGGCTGAAATAATTTACACAATTATACTTTTACTGAGCACCAGTGCCAATTTCTGTTCTAAATTTAATGACCAATTTAGATTGTTCTTTATCTAAAATAGCTTCTAGTGAACTTCCTTCCTCCGGATTTTCACTAAGAATAAATTCAGCGAGTGGGTCTTCGACATATTTTTGAATTGCCCGATTTAACGGACGCGCTCCAAACTGTGGGTCGAAACCTTTTTCTGCCACAAACTCTTTTGCCTCTTGTGTTAACACAAGTTCATAGTTCATGTTTGCCAAACGCTTCATTAAATCGCTAAGCGAAATATCAATAATTTGATGGATTTCTTCTTTGCCAAGACTATTAAAGACCACAACATCGTCTATTCTATTCAAAAACTCTGGGGAGAAAGTGCGCTTCAACGCATTTTGTATAACTCCCTTAGAGTAATCTTCTGAATTATCTTGACGCGCTTTGGTCGCAAAACCAACTCCTTGTCCAAAATCCTTTAATTGTCTGACCCCAATGTTGGATGTCATAATAATTAAGGTATTCTTAAAATCTACTTTTCTACCTAAGCCATCTGTTAGCTGCCCATCATCTAAGACTTGAAGTAAAATGTTATAAATGTCTGGATGCGCTTTTTCGATTTCATCTAAAAGAATGACAGAGTAAGGTTTTCTTCTAATTTTCTCTGTTAATTGCCCTCCTTCTTCATAGCCTACATAGCCCGGAGGCGCACCAATCAAGCGGCTTACAGAAAATTTCTCCATGTATTCACTCATATCTATTCTTATCAAAGAATCCTCAGAGTCGAAAAGATATTTTGCTAATGATTTGGCTAACTGGGTTTTTCCTACCCCTGTTGGTCCCAAAAAGATAAAAGAACCAATCGGTTTGTTTGGATTTTTTAATCCTACGCGGTTTCGTTGAATTGCTTTTGTGATTTTCTCAATCGCTTCATCCTGACCGATGATAGATTTCTTCATATCCGTACTCATCGTCACCAGCTTATTGCTTTCACTTTGTGCCACTCGCTTAACAGGAATACCTGTCATCATGGCAACTACTTCCGCAATATCATCTTCATCTACTGGATATCTTCTAGTTTTTGCTTCCTCTTCCCATTCTACTTTAGCAAACTCTAGTTGGCGTACCAATTTTGATTCACTATCTCTCAAATCCGCAGCACGCTCATATTGTTGGTTCTTAACTGCTTGATTTTTAAGTTCTTTTATTTCTTCAATTTTTGCTTCTAGCTCTTCGATGTGCTTAGGAACATGAATATTTTTCAAGTGTACTCTAGCACCAACTTCGTCTAATACATCAATAGCTTTATCTGGCAAGTGGCGATCAGTAATATAGCGGTCGCTCAATTTCACACAAGCCAAAATGGCTTCTTCTGTATAATTTACATTGTGAAAATCCTCGTATTTGGACTTTATGTTTTTAAGTATATGAACTGCCTCTTCCGCTGAAGGTGGGTCAACGATTACTTTCTGGAAACGACGGTCTAAAGCGCCATCTTTTTCGATGTATTGGCGATATTCATCTAGCGTAGAAGCGCCAATGCACTGTAATTCTCCTCTAGCCAACGCTGGCTTGAAAATATTGGAAGCATCCAAAGACCCCGTTGCGCCACCCGCACCAACTATGGTATGAATTTCGTCAATAAAGAGAATAACATCTCTTGTTTTTTCTAATTCATTCATAATGGCTTTCATGCGCTCCTCAAATTGACCTCTATATTTTGTGCCTGCCACAAGTGCCGCCAAATCAAGCATGACGATACGTTTATTAAACAGCGTTCGGGATACTTTCTTTTGCTCAATACGCAAAGCAAGCCCTTCAATAATAGCTGTTTTTCCAACGCCTGGCTCTCCGATGAGAATAGGATTATTTTTCTTTCTTCTACTCAGAATTTGTGAAACACGTTCAATTTCCGTTTCTCGACCAATAATAGGATCGAGCTTACCCTCAGATGCCAGTTTTGTAATGTCTCTTCCGAAATTATCTAGCACAGGTGTACGCGATTTTGCTCCAGTGCCTCCTTTTCGTTGTTGAAAACCTCTGTCGTCATCAAAATCATCATCTTGATCGGATGAGGATTGTGCATGCGCCTCAAAGTTAGTTGAATAATCCATGTCTTGCTCCACATATTGTAGTTCTTTTTTGTAGCCTTCATAGTCCACATCGAACTTACTTAATATTCTTGATGCCATATTATCCTTGTGTTTTAGAATAGAAAGCATCAGATGCTCTGAAGCAATTTCTTCACTTTTCAGCATCTTAGCCTCTAAGAAAGTTACCTTTAGAATCTTTTCTGCTTGCTTATTCAAAGGTAAATTGCCCACATTTTCTGAAGACTTAGCTGATGAGGGAACACGTTGTATGGATTCTTCTATACTGTCTTTTAGTTCTTCCATATTGACTTCTAATGAATCCAAAACACGCACTGCCAGACTTTCTTCTTCTTTCATAATGCCTAGTAGCAAGTGCTCAATCCCAATGTAGTCATGCCCTAATTTAATAGCGACGTCTCTACTTCTTCGGATAACCTGTTTTACCTGAGGCGAGAATCTGTTATTTTTATCCATATAATATGTTTGTAATAATTCATTTAACACTTTTTCACACCATTAAGTTATCATGAAATAACTTAGAAATATAACTCTCATCGTTTTTTTACTAGTAAACACATTTTGTAATCAGTTTTTTCACAAAAAAAACATCATTAATAAATGGCTACTAAGATAATAACTAATTACTGTGAAAAAATAGTGCCAATTTTTTCTATTTTACTATTTACAATAAAAAATTTTTGCTTCGTACCAAAAACAACAAACTTTTTATCTTATTTTTTTATTTTTAGGAACACGATTTAAACAACACAATATAGTCAACACTGGTTGAAAAAATTAAGTTAATATTGCTATTCTTTTACTATATTGCTAGTGATAAGCACATCTATTCTTGATATTTACAATAGGATTTTCCACCTTTGCCATAAAATAATGGAGATGAAATATAGTATTGATCAAAAGGAGCACTACGCCATATTCAGTTTAGAGGAAGAAAATCTAAACTCTTTGGTCGCACCTGAATTAAAGTCAGAATTTGTAGTGCTCTCTAACAAAGGTGTTGAACATTTAATTTTGGATTTATCGAAAGTTAAATTTGTTGACTCTTCTGGCTTGAGTGCCATTTTGACAGCTAATAGGATTTGGAAAGCCTTAGGTATGTTTATTTTGACAGAAATTAATCACCCAAGTGTCAAACGATTAATTGAGATATCTCGTTTAGATACGGTATTAAAAATTATTCCAACTGTATCTGAATCCACTGATTACGTCATTATGAGTGTAATTGAGAAAGGGCTTAATGATGACTAATTGTATTCTTGTTTACCTTATTTACGAAGCACCTAGTTGATGATGAAAAAAATTTGTCTGGTTATGATTACGTTACTTTTTAGTAGCGTAATATTTGCTCAACCTTCTGATAGGATGAAGTCAATCAACGACAATTACAGAACAGGAGAGCAACTTCTCTTGGAACTCAAGCACAAACAAGCATTAAAGTATTTCGAGCAAGCGTTGAAAATAGACCCACAACATACCGCTTCGCTCAGAGCAGCAGGAACTTGCTATGACTTACTTGGGCAATATGAAAAGGCACTGGGTTCCTATCTAAAGGTATTGGATCAAAATCCTTATTTCTCAAGAATTATTTATTACGAGATAGGGCGAACTTATTATCGGTTAGGGCAATATCACAGTGCACTTGGCTATTTTAGCCAATTCGGAGAATTACAGAATTTGAATAATAGCTACTTCGGATTAAGCGTGGAACGGGAAATTCAAAAAGAGGCAGAGTATTTGAGAGAGCTTTCTCAAAGTATGCTGGCTTGTCAGATTTCTATTGATAGTGTGCAATATCATAATATTCGAGAAGTAGTAAATGTTGGTCCAGCTATCAACACTAACGGGGATGAATATTTCCCTTACTTAGTCAATAATAACGTCTATTTATACTACACTAAACGTCAGGATATTGCACAAAAAGAAGATGTGTTTGTTAGTGAAAAATTGAATAATGTTTGGCAGGCAGGTCAATCATTAACTAGCCTCAACACAAAAGTGAATGAAGGAATGACAACTTTTGTGCGAGATGGTAAAAAAATGTATTTTACAGCTTGTGAGCGTGAAAATGTGAAGGGCGCCTGTGATATTTGGGAGGCAGAAGCAGAAGGTAAGAAAGTAAAAAAAATACAAACTGTTGCTGATTTCCTTAACTCAGATAGTTGGGATGCTCAAGCCTCTATTAGCTGCGACGGTAATGTAATTTACTTTGCTAGCAATAGACCAGGTGGCTATGGCGGTACAGACATTTGGATAAGCCAAAAAGAAGAAGATGGTAAATGGTCGGAGCCTAAAAATATGGGAGCCAATGTAAATACGGCTGGAGATGAAGAAGCCCCATTTATCACTAATGATGGGAAAATGCTTTACTTTTCCTCCACAGGGCATTTTGGCATGGGCGAGCAAGATATCTACTTTGTGCGCAAACAGAAAGACGGACTTTGGTCAAAACCTTATAATCTTGGACCACCTGTAAATTCAGCCGCGCGTGAGTTGGGTTTCTTTCTTTCTGCCGACGGAAAGGTAGGCTATTTTTCTAGCGATAGAGAGGGCGGTTATGGCGGTATGGATATCTATAAATTTGAACTACCTGCTCAGCTTACTGCCGATCCGATTACTTTTGTGGAAGGCTTTGTGAAAGATAAAGATTTTGGGCTACCTGTGAGAACAAAGGTAAGTATAAAAGGGCGACCAGAAATTGAAACAGATGAACGAGGTCGTTTTTTTGTGTGTTTTCCAGCCAATACAGGACTGAAAGCAGTTGTAAATCAAATGAACTTTAGTCCGTATCAACATACTTTTGACATTCCAGAATGGGATAATACAAAACCTTTTACTATCGATATTCTACTGGAGATGAGTGTACATAGTTTTTCAGGAGCTCAGGGAGAAAAATCAAAACAACCTGAAGTTGAAGTAGCAGAAAAACCAAAACCTGTTGATCTTCAGAAGGTTTCAACACTCAGTATTTACTATGAAACGAACGAAGCCACGTTGAATAGTAGAAATAAAAATCATTTAGACCGCTTTTTGGGAGGCATTGAAAAAGACAAAATTACCAAAATAGAAATCATTGGCTATGCTGATAGCGTAGGTTCAGATGGAACTAACGTTGTACTTTCAGAAAATCGTGCCAAAAATGTAGCTACCTTTTTAAAAGATAAAGAACTTGTTATTAACAAAGTATATCTTGAAGGTAGGGGAACATCTAATGATAGCCAAAATAATGCAGAAAATAGAAGAGTAGAGATTATTATTCACTCTAAAATGTGAAAATAAAATGGTTAAACCTTTGAGTTGCTACAAAAATGATAAATCCAAATTTACTAGCTATCCAAAGGTTTAACTATATCGCCACTGAATTAATCAACCTCTGGCTTCATTTGTGGGAAGAACAAGACCTCTTGAATGGATGGATTGTTAGTCAGCATCATCGTCAAGCGGTCAATACCGATACCTAGTCCAGAAGTGGGTGGCATTCCATACTCTAATGCGCGCAAGAAGTCTTCATCTAGTGCCATTGCTTCGTCGTCCCCTCGGGCTGCCAATTTTAGCTGGTCTTCAAAACGTTGGCGTTGGTCTATTGGGTCGTTCAACTCTGAGTAAGCATTAGCAATTTCTTTGCCGTTGACAAAAAGTTCAAACCGTTCCACTAAACCTTTTTCACTACGGTGCTTTTTTGCCAGTGGTGTCATCTCAATAGGATAATCTGTAATGTAGGTGGGTTGGATTAAATAGCCTTCGACTTTTTCACCAAATATTTCATCAATCAACTTACCTTTACCCATATAATCATCTACTTTGATGTGCATATCCTTACATACTTTTCGCAGTGCTACTTCATCCATTTGCGAAACGTCAATTCCTGTATATTTTTTGATGGAATCATACATACTGATACGCTCGTAGGGACCAGCAAAATCCACAATATTTTCTCCAATTTGGACTTTAGTTGTTCCGTTTACTTCTTTGGCAATAGTTTCAAGCAACTGCTCTACCATGCTCATCATCCAGTTATAATCTTTGT
>DAITMC010000140.1:0-9523 GCA_036835365.1 Saprospiraceae bacterium | reverse complement strand
TTGAACCCAATCAGCCACCACAAGTGCGTATTCTACCCTCTACTGAGATAGGCGTTTGCGCCAATGCGCTACAAACTATTACTGCCAACCCATTAGATGACCGAACATACACCTATCGCTGGAGCAATGGCACAATTGACAACAGGATTACGGTGGAAAGCAATCCTCTGCTCAATGCGGTAGAGCGCTACACCTTGACAATAACAGATGACAATGGGTGCGAAAAAATAGATACTATTGCTATACGGACAACTGCTGGCATTCAATCAGCAAGAATTTCACCTACTGAGGTCAGCACCTGTGGTGGCGACGATGGTACAATTTTGGTAGAGCCACTCGGCGGGACTATGCCTTTCACGTACAGTTGGGAAGGTACAGAAGTAGGGCGTGTGCAAAATATTGAAGGACCATTTCGCATCCCTGCACTATCGCAGGGGACTTACAAAATCAGCGTGACCGATAATTCGCCGCAAGGCTGCTCCATTCAGTTGCCTTTCACTGTGGTGAATGGACCAAGCGCTAGGGTAAGTATTGCTTCTATGACGAGGCCTACTTGCGCCAATAGCAGCAATGGCAGTATTTGTCTTAACGTCAGTGGCATATCACCACAGATAATTTGGAGCAATGGAAATACAACAGATTGCTTAGAGAATGTGGCAGCAGGTAGTTACAGTGTTACGGTCACCGACGGGACTTGTGCTACTACAATTAATAATATTGAATTACTTGCCCCACCACCCATTAATGTTGCTATCTTACTTACTCCGCCTTCTTGCGCTGATAGTAGGGATGGCGTTATTCGCCTGACCACTTCGGGTGGAACAGTACCTTACACTCATTTTTGGAACGATGGTATCAATTTTGAATCTCGTCAACAACTGTCGGTAGGTAACTACACCGTTTCTATCGTAGATGCCAACAATTGTATTTTTTCGGATACTATTTCACTTACTGCCCCTGACGAATTGACCATTTCGACAGCAGGTGTAAGCAATATTAGCTGCACATCAGCCAATGATGGAAGTATTGTGCCAATAATTACTGGTGGAACAACCCCTTATTTCTATGAATGGAACAATCAGCAACTCACCAGCACACTCACTAACTTGAGCGAGGGTAATTACCGCTTAACGGTAACAGATGCCAATAGCTGCAAAGCTAGTGGTGAATTTGAGATTGCCCGCCCTAGTCCTCTTGAAGTTCGCTTGGATACGCTTGTGAATGCTAGTTGTGCTCAACTCAATGATGGTCGTATTCGACTGTCAGCATCAGGTGGAACAGGCAATTATACTTTCCAATGGAGCAATAATGGCAATGGTGCTGAAATCAGCAACTTGAGATTAGGCAATTACGAGGTTACTGTCAGCGACCAAAATGGTTGTACTGTTGTAAATACTTTTCAAATAACGGCACCACCAGCCTTGCGTTTATCGAGCGAAATTAAAACACCTACTTGCGAAGGTAGTCAAGATGGAGCAATTAAATTAACCCTTGAAGGCACTGAAGTAGCTTCTATTTTATGGAGCAATGGGGCATCGTCTCAAAATCTGAATAACATTGCGGCAAGCGACTATGAAGTTATCATTACTGATCAAAGAGGTTGTATCTTGGATACTACTTTTCAGATAGAAGCGCCACAAGCGATAAATGCCACTATTGTTGCTATACCTCCAAGTTGTCATAATAGTACCGATGGGAGTATTCAAGTAAGCGTAACGAATCAAACAGGACTAGCACCCAATTTTATTTGGTCAAATGGCCATAGTCAGCAAAATTTAAGTGGCTTGACGAATGGTCAATATCAAGTCACTATCAGCGATAGCAAAGGTTGTCGCTTTATATCCGATACTATTCCTATGCTTGCTCCAGCACCTATTGCAATCAAAATAAAACAGATTGCTCCTGTTCAATGTGCTGGAGATAGTAATGGGAGTATCGAAATAGACATTAGCGGCGGTAGAGCACCTTACACTTTTAGTTGGAATACTGGAGCAACGACTAAAGACCTATTCGACATTCAGTCGGGGCTATATCGTCTAGCTGTTTTGGATCAAAATAGTTGTGCCATACAAAGCGAATTAATTTTTGTTGAACAACCTGAACCGATACAAATTGACGTTAACGTCATTCAAAATGAACCTTGCCAACTCGAACGCAATCAAGTAGATAGCATTGTGTTAACCGCTAGCGGCGGAAAAGCACCTTATGAATTTTTATGGAGTAATGGAGCAAAGCGTCCGATATTAACCAACGTAGTATCAGGAAATTATCATGTTACTGTAAGCGACCAAAATAGTTGCGCTAGCACAGTATCGGCTATCAAAGTAAAACCTTCCGCAGGTGGATTTGCAGTGAAAGCCTCTAAACGCAATGCTACTTGTGCTGGAAGAAATGATGGTACTATTTTAGCAGCCGTACAAGGCGGAACGTCCCCCTATCTTTATCATCTGAGCAATGGGACTATATTGCTGAACGGCTTAGATAGTCTGCGTTTTAGTAACCTATCGCCAGGGAATTATCAACTTTCAATTACAGACAATGAAGGATGCTTTAATGTAGTACGCAATATATTAGTTGCTCAACCAGAAGCACTTAATATTCTACTTGAGGAAGCCGGTTTGCAAAATGTTTCTTGTAAGGATGCCAACGATGGCTTCATCAAAGTAGAAGTGAATGGCGGGAAACGACCCTATCAATTTACTTGGCGCAATCAGCAAGGCGAAGTGGTCGGCAAGGATAAAAATTTGACCAATATTGGTGCTGGAGCTTACATGCTCACTGTTCGAGATGACAACGGCTGTGAAATAACCTCTCGGGATTTCATGGTACGCCAACCTTTAAATAGTATTAGCTTTACCAATTTAGTTGTTACTGATGCCCGTTGTTTTGGCGAAAACTCAGGTAGCATTTCAGTTAATGTGATAGGTGGCGCACCACCTTATCGCTTTAGCTGGAATAATGGGCAATACACTACCCGCAATTTAACCAATATCCCTAACGGGCAATATCGTTTGCAAGTAACGGACCAAAATGGCTGTACTGCGCGCTTAGATTCCGTAATCGTGCGTCAAGCTAATGCCCCCATTCAGATTCAAGAATCAGTGATTCGTTCGTTGACTTGTTTTGGCACAGATGATGGTAGCATCCGTGTGCAATTGCAAGGAGGTTTACCCCCATATCGCTTGCTTTGGCAATCCACCGATATGGGGACTAATTATATCAATGGCGATACCACGTTTGTAGATCAATTACAAGGGGGGAATTATCAACTCTTGATAACAGATAGTGTTGCTTGTCAAAGAACGTTCAGTTTTAATGTTGCTTCACCTGCTTTACTCGAATTGACAGCTACCTCCACGCCTAGCCCTAGAGAACAAGCTCTCGGTGCTGTGCAAGTTACCGTAAAAGGAGGCACTGCTCCTTATCGCTATACGTGGAGTGTTGGTGGTAGCCCCAACGCGGCTAGCCTAACGAATTTGCCTATCGGTATTTACACCGTAACAGTAACCGATATACGCGGCTGCACCGCCAATATTTCGGTTGAAGTAAAAGAAGATACAGGGACAAGCACCAAAGCTGTTGCTACTACTCTAGCATTTGCCTTATATCCTAATCCAACTGATGGTCAGATTTATCTATTATTGCCTGAAGAGACTAGGATAGAAGAAATTCAGTTGTATTCCAATTTGGGACAATGGCTGCATAAGTGGAAAGTCCCCGCCAATTCATCCATTATTTCAGTTGATTTAAGCGATTTTAGTGCTGGAATTTACTGGTTGCAAGTTCGCACACAAGTAGGTACAATTGGGATGCGCAGTGTGATGAAAGTTGACTAAAAGGAAAGTGTAAAAGATTACTTAGTTTTTAATTATTGTAGTATCTTGCTATTTATTTTCAAACACAGCAACACAAAACTACAACAACATTGAAGAAGATACTTTACTGGATTTCAACACTTATTTTTGGTCTTACCTTTTTTATCATCCTGCTAGTGTTTCATCCATTGCAGGTTATTGTAAAAGCGATAAGCTATCAAGCGCATAAATCTACTGTTGATGGTATGATTTGGTGTTTGAACACATCACTGATTTTGGTAGGTGCTAGGCGAAAAATAGATTGGAAAGCGGGTACATTACCGACTGACCGCCCCATGATTATTGTCAGCAATCATCAAAGTATGTTCGATATTCCTGCTATTGGGCAACTGCTCAAAAAGCATCATCCTAAATACATCGCTAAAAAAAGTTTATCCAAAGGTATTCCTAGCATTTCTTACAACATCAGAAAAGGTGGCTCCATTTTCATTGATCGAGAAAACAAGACGACTGCCGTTAATAGGATTAAAACCTTCTGCGAATACCTAAATGCTAATAACTACGCGGGCTGCATTTTCCCAGAGGGCAGCCGCTCCAGAAATGGCGAGGTAAAAGAATTTAAAAAACTAGGGTTAGCTACCATGATAAAGTATATGCCCAATGCTACTATTGTACCTGTTGTGCTGCATAATTTTTGGAAAATAGGGAAATATAACATGACACCCATCCCTTTTGGTATTGCTTTAAAATGTACGGTTTTACCTCCCATTGAGCGTGCCGAAAAATCTGTCAGTGAAATTATAGCAGAGTTGGAAGAGATCATTGTGCATTGTGTAGCACAAAACGCTTAATTTTGATAGCCGCCAGAAGAATATACGCTACACAAACTACCTAAGTATCAATATTTTGATTTTACTTTGGAGGTGTTTTATCATTTATTTTCTTAGTTTGTTGATGTACTGCATACTTTTACCTATGGTTAGCAAAATATAACTTATTTGCATAAACAATTCGTTTTTCTGCCAATAAATGCTTAAATTTGCTTCCCCTGTAAATAGTTAAAACTATGAATAGTATCATTACTCAGCGGTTCATCAAATGCCACGACCAGTTGCGAGAAACTGGTCGGGTACGCTCTAGTCGACAATTTGCCATTGCCCTAGATTACCTGCCTCAAAGCCTCAGTGAAATCCTGAAAGGCAGGCGAGATGTTACAATTGATTTACTCAAAAAAGCCGTGGAGGTCTATAAAATCAACCCTGTATATATTTATACTGGTGAAGGTCCACTATTTATGAGTGAAGAAGAACACAAGCATTTTCGTGTGCTTACCATTGTCACAAATATACAAGACGACGAGCGCATTGTACATGTGCCTGTACCGGCTCAAGCGGGTTATGCCTCTGATTTAAGTGATCCTACTTTTATTCAAGATTTGCCAACATTTACACTTCCTGATTATAAATATAAAGTCGGCACTCATCGCAGTTTTGATGTAGCTGGCGACAGTATGGAACCTACCCTATTTGAAGGCGACAAAGTAGTATGTAGCTTCTTAGAGCCTACTCTTTGGGAATCTTCTCTAAAAGATAATTATGTTTATGTAATTGTAACAAGGGGCGATATTGTTGTAAAACGAGTGTTTAACAAAGTAAAAGAACAAAGAAAAATAGAATTACAATCCGATAATGAGGCTTACGCCCCTTATGTCATCAATATTAGTGATGTCCAAGAGATTTGGTACGTGCGCTCCAAAATTAGTCCTTTTCTGCCTTCACCACAAAACATCACACGCTATATGCGCGAAGAAGTTATGGAATTAAAAAAAACGATTCAAAAACAAACAGAATTAATTGAGCAATTAAGTAAGACGGTAGAAGGGCTAGTTAAAAAGTAAAAACCGCACATGTTGGACAATTTTAAGTTATCCAACGTCTATTGCGAAAATGCTTAAATGCAACTTCACACTTCTTCTGAAATGATAAAAATCACTCCTCAAATTGCTAAATGTAACTGCACACCACAGGGTAATCTCCTAATTTTGAGTAAAATGGAACTCAAAAATGGGAAAACGAATCGTCATCATCGGCGCTGGCATTTCTGGACTTTCTGCCGGTATATTTGCTCAAATTAATGGATTTGAAGCTACCATCTACGAAATGGGGCAAAAATCGGGGGGCGTTTGCTCCTCTTGGGAAAGACAAGGGTACTATGTCAATGGTTCTATTCATTGGTTGGTAGGCTCTGCCCCTGGCACCGACCTGTACGACCTTTGGCATCAATTGGGTGTAATCGAGGGAAATACCTTTCACAACCACAACAGTTTTATTGAATACAAAAATCTAAATGGTCAAGAAGTCCATTTTTATACAGATGTAAACAAACTCAAAAAGCATTTTTTAGAAATTTCCCCCGATGATGAGAAGGCTATCATCGAGTTTGTTGATGCCATTGAAACCGTGGCTAATAATTCCTTCCCTTTAGACAAAGCCTTTGAATTGCTCAACGCTTGGGATTGGACGAAAGCCCTGCTTTCCAATCTTCCTTTTATGATAGCGATGGGTAAATACAACCAACTTTCCATTAAAGATTTTGCGCAACAGTTCAAATCCGACACCCTTCGGAAAGCATTTGAGCATTTTTGGGCAGCCGATATGTCTATGACTTTTTTTTTGATGCAGTTGGCTTACGCCTACAAAGGCACAGCAGGCTATCCTTTGGGCGGGTCAGGGAAATTTATAGAAAAATTAGAAAACCGCTTCCTAGATTTGGGCGGGAAAATTGAATTTGGCAGCAAAGCAACTAAAATCTTGATTGAGAATAATCAAGCCGTAGGTATAGAAATCAATAGCAATAAAACGATAAAAAGCAATTATATCATTTCGGCTGCTGATGGTCATTCGGTTTTGTTTGAGTTATTGGGGCAGAATTATGTGGATGACAAAACCAAAACTGCCTACCAAACACTCAAAACTTTTCCTTCACTCATCTATTTTTCAGCAGGCATTGATAGGACTTTTGATGAAGTGACTCCTTCTATTGTGGGCTTAAATATTCCATTGACAAAGCCTTTGCAAGTAGGCAATTACACTCACGAAAGAATTACTTTTCAGATTTACAACTTTGACCCAACAGTTGCCCCCAAAGGCAAAACGCTCATTACGGCTATGGTTGATACTGATTATGTGTATTGGAAAAAACTATATGACCAAGGGCAAGCTATTTACAGAAAAGAAAGGCAGCAAATCAGCGATGCCTTGATTGATGCCTTAGAAGCAGAATTGGGTAATATCAAAAACAAGGTAGATTTTACCGATACAGCAACGCCCATCACTTACAAAAATTGGACTGGCAACCACAATGGTAGTTATGAAGGTTGGCTTCCAACTCCCGAAGCAGCTAAACTCAAATTACCCACTCATTTCAAAGGTCTTCACAATTTCTATATGTGTGGACATTGGGTAACGCCCGGTGGCGGAATGCCTCCGGCCGCTTATTCGGGCAGAGATGCTATACAGTTGATTTGTCGGGACGAGAAAATTCATTTTAAAACAAGTGAAATATGAAAAAATACATTCAATGGGCTATTACCCGCATTTTGATACCTGTTTCGTGGTTTGCTTCTTCTATTTACCTTACCCGATGGGCAGTAAATAATGAGCATATAGAATTTGCTTTGGGGGCTTTGGTGTTGGTGGTGTATGCGATTGTGATTGATTTTCCTAAGAATAAAAAAAACAGAAAATGAAAAATATTAGTATCATCATTTCACTACTTGCCATTCTTTTCGCTTGCGAAAAATTAGATGATATAGGCGTATTGGTACCGCCTACAGTTGACCAAGACCCGAACTTGCCAAGTGTTTCGGTAACAGTGGCGGGTAGGCAACGCCTGCTTCACGTTCGCACTTTTGGAGATCCGAATCAACTCGTACTTTTTGTCTTGCACGGCAGTTTTACTGACACCAAAGCCTATCGCAATATCTGCGAAAGCCTCTCCGACAAATATTATGTGGTTATCTGGGACCAAAGGGGGTGCGGACTCTCTGAACGCATTACCGAAGCTGAATTTACCTTAGAAACTGCTGTGGAGGAAATCAATGCAATGAAAAATATCTACTCGCCCGACAAAAAAATTACCATCATCGGGCAGTCTTGGGGCGGCGGTTTAGCTACGCTTTACACTTCCAAAAACCCCGAAAAAGTAAAACAGCTTTTATTAATAGAACCAATGCCTCTAACTGGTGAGGATATGCAGAAAGTCTATAAAACCATTGTTCAATTCAAGTATGACAACGGCACCTGGAACAATTTAGCGCGACATGGGCAGGCCATCAGCCCGCGCGACCACGAGCAAATAGATTATCGAGCTATGATGATACTTCGCAGCACGATGACTGCCGGCTACCACTGTGACGGCAACAATCCACCTGAATGGCCTGTCCACCGTGTGGGAGGATTTTTGGAATATGTACGGAATAAAAGATTGGGCAACCCTGTGTCTGGTTTTAAATATGACTTTACCGAAAGTATTGAAGACTATAAGGACACCGTAAGAATTTTAGGCGGCTCTTGCAGCTCATTAGGCTACACTATGCAAACAACCTATTCAAAACCTCACTTCCAAAAAGCAGAAGTGGTTGAAATCTTCAATGCAGGACACCGAATGAATATGGAAAAGTTTGATGAGGTGATGTTGGCAATTAAATCATTTTTAAAACAATATTAGTATGAGAGGATTTAAAATCTGTTGGATACTTGTATTGTTTTTCCAACCAGTGGCAAAAGCTCAAAATTGGTTTGGATTGATTAATGACGGGCAAAATATACTTTCCGCAGGCATCAATGCCAACCCTAACCTAAACATTAACACAGATTATCTTTTTGCTTTTGGACAGACGGAAGGGAATTTTCAGCGTTTTGCAATTATTACTCAAGCTAACTTTCCATTATTTTCGCAAAAAGGCTTTGATTTTGACTTTCGCATTGGGGCAGGGGCTTTAGTTGGAATTTCAAAACAATTTAAAACCTTAACAGGAATTTCGTGGAATATTTCTCGAACAGCCGACCTCAATGGTAGGTATTTTCATTCAGGTTTTAAAATTGACCTTTTCCCGGGCTATTATGCTAGTAAATGGGTTTTTACGCCACATTTGTCATTAAATTATCAGCCCTTCAGCCATATCAAACATAACGAATACCCCAAAAATGCGTTTCAGGATTTGTACCCCAATACCAACGGGCGATTTAATGCACCCAAAGATGGTTGGTTTACCCAAAATAACTTCACTCTTCAAACAGGAATTGGAATTGCCTATTTTCAACCCAGATGGCAGTTGAATTTAACTGCGGGATTTCAACATCAGCCGAACAGACTTAGCATAATTGCCTTACCTGATATTGGTATAATACCTTTTTATGGCGGGCTGAATTTTGGATATTCGATAGCGGAAAAATGAGAATAACTTAAACCCCAGTAGCTATGACCTAAGCAAAGCAGCTATCATTATTGTCGCTATTCTGGCGTGTAAAATTGGATCAACTACAAAAATTATAGCCGTCTAAAAACGATTGTTGTCAAAATCGTAATTTTTCTTATATTGTGCTTTATATGAGCGAGATAACAACAAAATCGTATCGTCTTTTAGGGGTTGACCCTGGCACTAATACTTTGGGGTATGCCATTTTAGAAATTAGAAATGAGCAACC
>DAITMC010000139.1:0-9582 GCA_036835365.1 Saprospiraceae bacterium | reverse complement strand
TTAACATACTTAATTAATAATAGATGAAGCGGTTTTTTACCACATTAAAAAATATTTGGGCAATTGAAGAACTTCGCAAGCGTATTCTTTATACGCTTGGGCTATTGTTTATCTTCAGGGTTGGTTCTTTTATTCCCTTACCTGGTGTCGATCCAAGCAAATTGACAGCTCCAGAAAATACAGGTGATTTATTAGGATTGATTAATGTATTTACTGGTGGTGCATTTAACAATGCTGCCATCTTTGCGTTGGGTATCATGCCATACATTACGGCCTCTATCATCGTTCAATTATTGGGTTTTGCTGTTCCTTATTTTCAACGTTTACAACAGAAAGAAGGAGAGTCAGGTAGAAAAAAACTTAATCAAATTACGAGGTTACTAACCGTAGCAATCACTTTAGTTCAGGGTGGTGGTTATTTAACCTATATTCGGAACATATTGAATGCACAGGCAGCAGGTATGCCAGATGGCATTTTTTGGATATCTAACATCATTGTTCTTTCAGCCGGAACAGTATTTGCAATGTGGTTAGGAGAGCGTATTACAGAAAAAGGGATTGGCAATGGAGTCTCTTTATTAATCACAATAGGTATTATTGCTGCACTTCCTGTTGCATTAATCTCTGAGTTTCAATTGCAAATTACAAACAGTCCAATATTATTGGTAATAGAATTAGCTGCTTTATTTTTTGTGGTACTAGCTACCGTAGCTATTGTCCAAGCAGTGAGAAAAATCCCAATTCAGTTTGCAAAACGTATGATAGGTAGAGGCTCTGATCAGATGCCAGCTTCGGGAGTACGAGATTATATTCCTTTAAAATTGAATGCGGCAGGTGTGATGCCGATTATCTTTGCTCAAGCGTTGATGTTTTTACCCGCAACGGTAGTACAATTCGTTGCCGGAGATCAGTCAGAACTAGCGACTAGTAGTTTTTTACAGGCGATGGTAAACCCCTTTTCGGCACCATACAACGTCATCTATTTCTTCCTGATTTTAGTGTTCACTTATGTTTATACCGCTTTAATTGTTAATCCTAAGCAATATGCAGAATACTTAAAGCGACAAAATGCCTTCATCCCTGGTATTAAACCAGGGCAACCAACTGCTGATTTTATTGATGCCACGACATCGCGAATTACGCTGCCCGGTTCTATTGCATTAGGATTAATCGCTATTCTTCCAGCGATTGCTTATGCTTTTGGTATCAATCAAGCATTCGCATTGTTTTTTGGAGGAACTTCACTTTTGATTCTTGTAGCAGTTGTTTTAGATACTCTACAACAGATAGAGAGTCATTTGTTAATGAAAAAATATGATGGATTAGTAAAATCTGGTAGAATACAAGGGAGAAATAGACTACAAAGTATAGGAGCTGATATGTAGCAACACAATACGCTCTATGAGTTTTCAAGGCATGTATATACTAAATTGGATTTTATTTTTTTCTCTTAAGAAGAAATTGGTTTAAAGCGAAATCGAAATAAAGAGGCTCAGGCTTTAAAAAGAGTTGGCAGGAGTCAATCGTTATAAGATACTTGGAATTATGGTTTATTATAAAACAGATGAGGAAATCGAATTGATTCGTAGAAGTTGTCTCCTAGTTAGTAAGACATTAGCGATGATTGCAGAAATTCTTAGACCAGGTATCAGAGGTATAGACGTAGACAAGTTAGCCGAAGAATTTATTCGCGACAATGGAGCGTTGCCTGGTTTCAAGGGCTTGTATGGTTTCCCCAACACATTAACTATTTCTAAAAATCATGCCGTAGTACACGGTATTCCTTCTAAGGAGGAGTTTAAGGATGGAGAAATTGCGTCGATAGATTGCGGTGTATATTGGAATGATTTTTATGGCGATTCTGCTTACACTTTCGCAATAGGAGATGTAGATGAATCAACTATGAAGTTGCTTAAAGTAACAAATGCTTCTTTATATGCTGGTATCGAACAAGCAGCGGTGGGGAAAAGATTAGGGGATATTGGTTTTGCCATTCAAAGTTACATTAATAAAAATAATTATAGTATTGTAAGAGATTTAGTAGGGCATGGTCTTGGGAGAGTGCTGCATGAAGAACCCAAAGTGCCAAACTACGGTAGAAAGGGGCAAGGACTAAAACTAAAAGAAGGGCTAGTAATTGCTATTGAGCCTATGATAAATATGGGTCGAAAAGAGGTTTATCTTTCCGAGGATGGGCATACTATTGTAACAAGAGATGGAAAGCCATCAGCACATTTCGAGCATACTGTTGCTATAAAAAAGGAGGGAGTAGATATTCTATCTGATCAAAGTTTAATTGAGGCTGCCATGCAAAAAAATATAAATTTGAAATGTGTTGGAAGTGCTTTGCCAGCTTGACAATAAAAATAAATCAGGATATTGTATAAATAATTCAACTTTTTTTTCTCAAGATAAAAAAAAACACTATTTTTGCACTCCAATTCTAAAATATGTCAAAAAATAAGGATCTCATTAAGCAAGATGGAACAATAGAAGAAGCATTGTCAAATGCAATGTTCAGGGTAAGACTTGAAAACGACCATTTGATAACAGCTACGATATCAGGCAAAATGAGAATGCATTATATTAGAATTTTGCCAGGCGACAAAGTGTCAGTGGAAATGTCTCCATATGATTTGACAAGAGGAAGAATTACTTATCGTTATAAATAATGTAAAAATGAAAGTCAGGGCTTCTGTGAAAAAAAGATCAGTAGATTGTAAGGTCGTAAAAAGAAAAGGGAAAATATATATTATCAATAAGAAAAACCCTAAGTTCAAGCAACGTCAAGGGTAATTTTTTAAAGAAGAAAATGTCACTAATCTGTCATTAGCATAAATAGATAAAGATGGCTCGTATAGCAGGTGTTGATTTACCAAAAAATAAGAGGGGGGTAATAGGTTTGACTTACATATATGGTATTGGCAAGTCAAGAGCAAAGGAAATACTAGATGAAGCGGGTATTGATGAGAATGTAAAAATCGAAAATTGGACATCTGATAACGTTAAGGCGGTAACATCCATTATTACCAATCAGTACAGGGTAGAGGGGGAGTTGCGCTCCGAAGTTCAAATGAACATTAAGCGCTTGATGGACATAGCCTGCTACAGGGGATTGCGCCACAGAAAAGGGCTTCCACTGAGAGGGCAACGTACACGCACCAATGCACGTACAAGAAAAGGTAAGAAAAAGACTGTTGCAAACAAGAAAAAAGTAACTAAGTAATCATTGAAAACTGATAGCATTAATTTAAAAGCTATTGGTACAATTATAGTTTTCTATGGCAAAAGGAAAAAAACAGGTAAAGCAAAGAAAACTGAATGTAAAAGTTGATTCGGAAGGACTCGTTTACGTTCACGCATCTTTCAACAATATCATTATATCATTGACAAACAAGGCTGGTCAAGTTATATCTTGGTCATCAGCAGGCAAGTCAGGTTTTAGAGGCTCTAAGAAAAATACACCTTATGCTGCACAAATGGCAGCATCTGATGCTGCTAAGGTTGCCTACGAAGTAGGTATGAGAACAGCGGAGGTGTATGTGAAAGGTCCAGGGGCAGGTAGGGAAGCTGCGATAAGGGCAATAGATAGTTCAGGAATTAAGGTTACAAGGATAAGAGATGTAACGCCAATTCCTCACAACGGATGTCGTCCGCCGAAAAAACGTAGAGTATAACACTTACAGAAAAAATATTTGCAATAGATTATTATACATCAACATGGCTAGATATACAGGTCCCAAGGTTAAGAAAGCAAGAGCATTAGGAGAGTCAATATATGGTTACAGTAAGGCTTTTGAAAAAAGGAAGTATCCTCCAGGTCAGCATGGCGCAACTAGAAAGCGCAAGCAAAGATCTGATTATGCAATCCAGTTGATGGAGAAGCAAAAAGCAAAATATACTTACGGGGTACTAGAGCGACAGTTTCGTAATCTTTTTGAGAAGGCAAGTAGAAAGTCGGGTGTAACTGGTGAATTGTTGTTACAATATTTAGAGGCTCGTTTGGATAATGTTGTTTTCAGGTTAGGCATTGCTCCGACAAGGAGAGCAGCTAGGCAGTTAGTAACACACAGGCACATTTGTGTAAACGGCATTGTAACAAATATACCTTCCTATCAACTCAAACCAGGAGATGATATTCAAGTGAGGGGGCAATCTCGATCTTTACAAGCAATTAAAGATTCGGTAGCAAGAAAAAGTGAAGTATATAAATTCTCTTGGTTGGAGTTTAATCCAGAGAAAATGGAGGGTAAGTTCTTGGCATTTCCTCAGAGAGATAGTATTCCTGAAAAATTAAATGAACAGTTGATTGTCGAGTTATATTCTAAATAACAATATATGTTTTAGGCTTATGCAATGTATATATTGCGTAAGTCTAAAACTGCTATAATATAATTTCTTTCTGCATTTAGGGACAATAAAATGTTCCCACCTATCAAAGTTTAGATTCTTATCTATGAGCATAATACTTAATTTTCAGAAACCCGATAAAATAGTCCTTCAAAAATCAAATGATTTTGAAGGAACATTTGAGTTTAAACCACTCGAGCCAGGATACGGACAAACTATTGGTAATTCTCTAAGAAGGGTATTACTTTCTTCGCTAGAGGGATACGCCATTTCTGCTATAAGGATTGCTGGAGTAGATCATGAATTTGCTACTATTAAAGGGGTAGTAGAAGACGTAGTGGATATTATCCTGAATCTAAAGCAAGTACGCTTGAAAAAAACTATCTTCGATGAAGAACTTGAAGAAGAGCGTATCTATTTGACTATCAGTGGTCGTGATAGATTTTTAGCAGGTGATATTGAGGAGCATACCAATATGTTTAGAGTGATGAATCCTGACTTACTGATATGTACTATGGAAACTTTTGTTAGCTTGGAAATGGAGTTGACAGTTACAAAAGGTAGAGGTTATGTGCCAGCAGATGAACACTTGACAAAAGACGCTCCGATAGGTGTAATACCAATAGATGCTATTTATACTCCTATCAAAAATGTTGCTTACAGTGTGGAAAGCACGCGTGTTGGTCAACGAACGGATTACGAGAAGTTAACGATTGAGGTTAAAACCGATGGTACTATTCATCCTGAAGATGCGGTAAGAGATGCTTCTCGAATTTTAATTCAGCACCTGATGTTAATCACGGATGAAAATATTACTTTCGACACACCAAGTAGTCGTCAAGATGATGTGGTAGATGAGCATGTACTACATATGCGTAAACTACTCAAGACTTCTTTAGAAGATTTAGATTTGTCTGTGCGAGCTTATAACTGCTTGAAAGCAGCTAAAATTAATACGTTAGGAGAATTGGTTTCTCACGATACTCAGGAACTACTCAAGTTTAGAAACTTTGGTAAGAAATCTTTAGTAGAGATTGAGGAATTGTTGCAAGAAAAGAACTTGACTTTTGGCATGGATTTGTCGAAGTATAATTTAGAAGAAGAGCAGTAGCAAGAATTGTGGTCAGGCAATAATGCCCTGTGCATTAACAGTGCTGTCCTATATAAATGCAGTAACCGTTCAAAATATGAATAGTGCTGCGAGGTTCATTCATTTTTAAACTATTAACGTCATGCGACACGGAAAAAAATACAACCATTTAGGTCGTAAAGAGGGGCACAGAAAAGCCCTATTGCGCAACTTAGCGATTGCGCTAGTCGAACACAAGAGAATTAAGACGACTCTGGCTAAAGCAAGAGCATTGCGTATCTACATTGAGCCACTTATTACAAAAGCAAAGGATGGCTCATTACACAATAGAAGAGTCGTATTTAGTTACCTACAAAATAAAGAAGCAATTAAGGAACTCTTTGAGGGAATTGCAGAAAAGACAAAAGATCGTCCAGGTGGATATGTACGCATTATTAAATTACCAGCAAGAAAAAGTGATGGTGCGGAAATGGCGCTAATAGAACTGGTAGATTATAACGAAGATTATGCTGCTAGCATAGCGGAAAGCGCTGAAGGGAGTAAAAAACGCAGACGCAGAAAAGGGGGAAATAATCCTGCTAAATCAGAGCAAACCGCTGTAGATGAAACAGACGTAGCAGAGATAGACGAGGAGGAAGACGATGCAGAAGAAGTGGAACTAGAAGATGACAAAAAATAGATAGTAAAAAACACCAGTTGAGATGGTGATTTTTGATGAAAAATTTAAAGGTCAAGTGATATAATCAATAATATCGCTTGACCTTCTTGCTTTAGTATAATTTTTGTACTTTGGAAAATATAAGACAACATATTGAGGCACTTATCTTCTCTACGGAACAACCCATCTCCTTGGCGGAAATTAGACGCTGTATAGAGACTTTAGCGAATGCACTTTATCGAGAAGATCAAATTTTAGTATATTTAGATGCGCTAAAACAAAAATATGATGATGCTCAGTACGCTTTTCAATTGCTTCAGATTGGTGGAGGTTATCAATTTTTGACAAAAGTGGAGTACCACGAAACCATCAGTACTTATTTGAGACAAACCACAAAGAAAAAGCTATCCCAAGCGGCGCTAGAGACTTTATCTGTGGTGGCTTATAAGCAACCTGTTACAAAAACGGAACTAGAACAGATTAGAGGCGTGAGTTGTGATTATGCTCTGCAAAAACTATTGGAAAAGGAACTTGTTTCTATATGCGGTAGGAGTGATGCGCCAGGTCGCCCATTATTGTATGGCACAAGTGAGCGATTTATGGATTATTTTGGAATCAATAGTCTTAAAGATTTGCCAAAGTTGAAAGATTTCAAACAATCGGATAATGAAATTGGCGAAGAGCAGATTTGACCATGCAGCAAATATCCAGGTAAGCAGCTCCAGTAAATCAATTTTATCAATTAAAGGTGTAAAAGTAGTTGTTGCTATGACTCAGCCGTTAGTGAACAAAGTAGCCTCTAGTGGGCTAATTACGATTAACTTAGAGGACTTTTTCCCCAAAGGAGAAAATGCTATATTCGATTTGAAATCGTATCTTTTCATGGAGCTTATTTTGAAGGAAAAAGACTTCAGAGCAGCACTAAAGGTGCACAATTGGGCGCAATATGAAGGGAAAAATCTGCTCATTATGTGTAGTACAGATGCTATAATTCCCGTTTGGGCATATATGTTGGTAACGACTTATGCTGAGCCCTTCGCTGTGGATATTTTTCAGGGTACTCCAGAAGATTTTTATAAAGCTCGCTTTTACAGTGCTTTAGCTCAATTGGACGCTACTCAGTATGAGGGGCAGCGGATTGTAATTAAGGGGTGTAGCGACAAACCTGTTCCAGCAGCGGCTTATGTAGCGTTGACTAAGCATCTTCGCCCTTATGCACAAAGTATCATGTATGGAGAACCGTGCTCTACCGTGCCTATTTTCAAGCGACCAAAAGTTTTAACAAAAGATTAAGTTTCCTTTGATTACTTTTATTCTTTATTGACGTTTGAATAGTAGAATTAAGTCATTGTAAAGCCTCCGCAGTATGAAAAAGAAATTGTTGTTTTCGTTCTCCCTAATGTTGGTCACATTACTGGCACTCTCTATCACATACATCAGAGGAGAGGTAAAAATGGAAGAATCCAGCCAATCAATTGAGGAAAGAATTATCCCTCAGATGGTTAAGCCTATTGATATGAAACAAGAATTTGTTTTTGCAGGGGAGCGTATTCCAACAGAGGATTTTGATGTTTTGCAAAGATTAGATAATGAATTGATTCTGAATACTTATCGTCATGGAGCAACGTTGCTCAATATAAAAAAAGCAGCACGCTTTTTTCCTGTAATTGAACAAATTTTTAAGGAGCAAGGTATCCCCGATGACCTAAAATACATCGCAGTTGCGGAAAGTGATTTACAGAACGCTACATCTCCTGCGGGTGCTAAAGGATTTTGGCAGATTATGCCCTCCGTTGCGCAAGAATATGAATTAGAAGTAAATAATGAAGTGGACGAGCGTTTACACTTGGAAAAGGCAACTTTGGCAGCCGCAAAACTCTTGCAGAATTATAAAAATTATTTTGGCTCATGGTCACTAGCCGTAGCAGCATACAACGGTGGGATAGGTAGAATAAAAACCGCTTTGCAAGAACAAAGAGGCGTTAGCTTCTACGATTTGAATACTAACCAAGAGACTAGCCGCTATTTATTTCGCGTCATTGCGATAAAAGAAATTATGAATAATCCCCGAAAATTTGGTTATTATATCAGCGAAGAAGAACTCTACCCTGTCTGGAATGATTATTACCTTCTTCAAGTAGATAGCAACATCGAGAATTTGGCTGATTTTGCACGCAAAAATGGAGTGAGTTATCGCCAATTAAAAGCATATAACCCTTGGTTAACTTCTACAAGATTGTCTAACCCTAAGCGCAAAGTGTATGAAATAAAAATACCTTATTTGGATAAATGATTGTCTTACAATGCTTTAATAATGCTTCCATCGGGTAATAATTCAAGTTCGTATATCTTGGAATTGTTGGCATCGTAAGATAGTTCGTCTGCTGCGTTTGCTCTTCCGGTAGCGATATTAATCAGCCAGTTGTCCTCAATAGTAACTACTGATTGGGTTATAACATTATTGCTTACGCTAGTACCCGCAATTACCTTTTTATCAATCAATGCACCTGTTTTTTTGTTAAATGTGGCTAAGGTGTATTGATAGTTCAATAAATCGGCACGCCAGTAAATAATAGCTTTAAAATCATAAGTTGACGTTGGCAGGCTTAGGCAAGGGATAAATTCTGTAAATTCATCAACTTCATTTTCTTCTATTGGTATCAAATAGTGCTCTACGACCATAGTAGGCAAGGGCTCATTATTTTGGCTAAACGTATGATGCGTAGATTCGCCAATGCTGATGGGTAAATCCACTTCTGGAAAATATTCCATAAAATGCTTGAACGAAACTTTAGATTCCAAAGGTTGCATAATTACTTTTTTCAGCCATAAACATTATTTAATGGCTAAATGGTTGAGCGAATGATAAGGAAGAAAAAAATAGCCAGCTAATTGCGTTAACTGGCTACTCTAAGTTGTAATTTTTTTGAAGGCAAATTTTACACTTAACCCCTTTTTGAACAGTTGTTTTATACAACTGCAAAAATAGTAAAATAAGTAACAATTTACGATAAAATGGTAATTTTTTTTTAAAGATATTGGAAACATTAACGAATCACTTCATTTGTACTGCTCAAGAGAGGTGGTTTACTAGATTGGCACAGTGTTTTCTTACCGTTTTTTTTCTTATTCAATACAATACTTTTCCTACCTTCGTAAACTTTTATGAAACGAGCTTAATCAATGATTAGTTATATCAAGGGATTAATTACTTGGAAAACGCCAACTTATGTCGTTGTGGAGGCAGGGGGCATAGGTTATCATGTCAATATCAGCTTACAGACTTATGCTAAAATTGAGCCATCAGAAACCATTATTTTACTCACGTATCAACACATTACCGAAAATAGCCAAACATTATATGGTTTTGCGGAGGAAGCGGAACGAAATCTATTCAAATTGTTGATTTCTGTTTCAGGAATAGGTGCTAATACCGCTCAAATTGTGCTATCTAGTTTAAATACTGACGAAATAAAATCAGCGA
>DAITMC010000138.1:0-9629 GCA_036835365.1 Saprospiraceae bacterium | reverse complement strand
TGGTGCTTGCGCATTAGATGCCGCAAAGCAGCTAACTTTTCATTAGTTGTCATAACGTTCTGTCTATCAAAATGTTGCTAGTTAAAGTAAGTGTCTTTAATGTGGTAGCAATAGACAAAGTGCGCTTTTCTGAACAACAAAGGAAAGATTTTATATTGAAAAAAAGTAGCATATATTCATTTTTATTAAGAAGTAACCATTTTAAAACCATGCGTACAAATTGAAAATAATAATATATATTTTTGATTACCAATACTTTACATTCATTACAATGGAAGTAGATTACGCAAAGTTTGTATTCAAGTTGCTTTTTTGCTAAAAACATTTAACAAATTCTTTATTTTCCATTGACTTTAACCGTAATTTTTTGTTTATTGAATTTTGTAAATCATTTTCACTGAGTGTTAAAATTGTTTACTTATGAAGCAACAGCTTTCACAAACGCTACAACATAGGCTTTCCCCACAGCAAATTCAGTTAATGAAATTGCTGCAAGTGCCCACCATGCTCCTAGAAAGGCGAATCAAAGAAGAGTTGGAGGAAAATCCTGCTTTGGAAGAAGTACCTCAAGAAGCGGACAAAGACTATGACATTAGTAGCCTTGAGGAAGACACCATGCCTGAACGTGCCTTGAACGACTACTACGACAACTACATACAAGGCGATGCACAACCTAACTATAATACGAGTAGCCATACAGACGGCATGAATTTCCCTGTGGCGCTGGAGCGGTCTTTTGATGAATACTTGGAAGATCAATTGCACTTCCTTAAATTAGAGGAGGAAGATAAGATAATTGCCTTACAAATTATTGGAAGTATAGACCAAGATGGGTATTTACGTCGCGACCTTAGCGCTATTGCAGACGATTTATTGTTTTCACAAAATAGGTTTGTGGAAGTAACGCAGGTAGAAGCAATATTAAAAAAGATTCAGCAATTTGAGCCACACGGAGTGGGTGCTAGGGATTTGAGAGAGTGCCTACTGCTCCAGATTAACCAAAAACTAGAATCGGATAAATGGAGTCATTTTGAGCATATTCAACCTTTATCCTTGGCACAAGAAATACTTGAATTTCATTTTGATACTTTTGTCAAGAAGCATTATGTAAAATTACAAGAAGTGTTGAACGTGGACGAAGAGCAGTTGAAAGGGGCAATTAATGAAATCACACACCTCAATCCAAAACCGGCAAGTGGTTTTGCTTCCAGTCATAACACAAGGCAATATATTGTGCCTGACTTTGTCATAAATCAAAGAGATGGCACATTGCAACTCAATTTACATGGTAAAAATACGCCTCATATAAAACTGAGTGGGTATTATGAAAATTTATTGGTTAAACATAAAAAAAAGAATTCCAAAGAAGCCCGCGAAGCAGCCAACTTTATTAAAGAAAAGATTGAAAGTGCGAAATGGTTTATAGATGCTATTCAGCAGCGCCAACGAACGCTTTATAAAACCATGTACGCCATTATGGAATATCAAGAAGATTATTTCAAAACTGGTGATGAAAAAAAATTACACCCCATGATTTTAAAAGATATTGCTCATAAGACTAATTTAGATATTTCTACGATTTCCAGAGTAGTGAATAGCAAATTTGTGGAAACAGAATTTGGGATAAAACACCTTAAAGATTTTTTTTCTGATAGTTTTCAAACCGATAATGGAGAAGAAGTTTCTACGATAGAAATAAAACAAACTTTAAGAGAGGTGATAGAAAAGGAAAATAAAAAGCGTCCACTTTCTGATGAGAAATTGACGGCAATATTAAATGAAAAAGGTTATCCTATTGCCAGAAGAACTATAACGAAATATAGAGAACAACTTGATATTCCTGTGGCACGCATGAGGAAGCAGTTGTAATTAATATTTACAAAAATTTTAAGAAATCAGAAATTAGCTTAACTTTAGTTTTTAAACTTCCTTTGAGAGAGATAGAAAACATTATAAAATCAAAGAAAATCTGATTCAGCATGAAAAAATTACTCCTTCTTTGTTTGTTGTTCTTTTTTAGTACCACTTTCTTTGCTCAACCTAAAATACTAGAAGAGCAAGTCAATAAAATTGAACCCAAAGTCATTGAATGGCGGCACGATTTCCATCAGTATGCCGAGCTATCCAATCGAGAATTTAAAACTGCAAAAAAAATAGAAACTCATCTTCGCCAATTGGGGCTAGAAGTAAAAACACAAATTGCCCATACTGGCGTCGTAGGCATTCTGAAAGGATCAAAAGCAGGTCCGACGGTTGCTTTACGTGCAGATATGGATGCGTTGCCTGTAACCGAGCGCGTTCCATTGCCTTACGCCTCCAAGGAGCGAGCTACTTATCTGGGTCAAGAAGTGGGAGTAATGCACGCCTGCGGACATGATACGCATGTGGCAATGCTCATGGGTGTAGCTGAAATACTAACCAGTATGAAAAATGAATTAGAGGGCAACGTCGTATTTATTTTTCAACCTGCGGAAGAAGGTGCGCCTCCAGGCGAAGAAGGTGGTGCCGAATTGATGATAAAAGAGGGTTTGATGGAAGATATTAAGGCGGATGTTATTTTTGGGCTGCACATCAATTCAATGTTAGAAGTCGGCAAAATCCGCTACAAACCAGGAGGTACTTTGGCTGCTGCCGATCAGTTTTACATTACCGTGAAAGGCAAGCAAACACACGGTTCACAGCCTTGGGCAGGTGTTGACCCAATTGTGGTGGCAGCACAAATTATTAATGGGTTGCAGACCATTATCAGCCGCCAAACAGAGTTAACCAAAGAAGCTGCTGTTATCAGTGTAGGCAAAATTCAAGGAGGCGTGCGCAACAATATCATTCCTGAATCCTGCGAAATGATTGGTACGATTCGTACTTTAGATACTACTATGCAACGCATTATTCACGATAAAATTCGATTGACGGCTACCAAAATTGCAGAAAGTGCAGGTGCCGAAGCAGAAGTAAATATCATGACAGGATATCCTGTAACATTCAACGATATTGAATTGACTAGAAATATGTTACCGACCATTTACCGAACCGCCGGAGAAGAAAATGTGCTACTTTCTCCTGCCGTAACAGGTGCCGAAGATTTTTCTTTCTTCGCTAGAGAAGTACCTGGATTATTTTTATTTTTAGGTGGTCGCCCTGCTTCTATTGATTTATTCGATGCAGCACCTCACCATACTCCCGATTTTTATGTGGACGATAGCGGTATGAATTTAGGCATGAGAACGCTACTTAACCTAACATTAGATTATATGCAAATGAACAAAAAAGTAAAACCTTAAGCGAGCAGGGAAGCCGCACACATCAAGCACTATACAATTTGTGTGTGTGGCTAACTTTTTTTTGACGATTTTTTTATAAACTGTATCAAGTATTTAATGTTTTTTGATGTATGAAAGATATAATCGAAAAATACAAACTCACCGAGATAGACATAGACCGCATTGTAGAAATGGCTTGGGAGGATAGAACACCATTCGAAGCCATTGAAGCACAATTTGGAGTAAAAGAAGCCGAAGTCATTAAGTTGATGAAGCATGAAATGCACCTCAACAACTGGAAGAAATGGCGCGCTAGAGTGCAAGGTAGAAAAACAAAGCACGCCAAATTAAGAGGAGAAGATGTGGACAGATTCAAATGCTCGCGGCAGAAATCAGTGACTGGTAATTTTATATCTAAGAAAAAATACTAGCAGTTCTACTGTTGTATTGTAAAAACACAGCAGTAAGAACGAATATGTCTTCAGAAAAAGTTACTTTTATAGCCTAATTCACTTAACAACATACATGACCGAACAACAACTTGAACAACTTCGCTATCCTATCGGAAGGTTTATACTTCCAGAAGTAACTGACTCGAACACGCTTCAACAGTGGATCAACGATATTGACACTTTGCCACACCTCTTAAAAGCGGTTACTAAAGACCTTTCTGAATCCCAATTAGATACCCCTTATCGTCCCGAAGGCTGGACAATACGTCAAGTCGTACACCATTTAGCAGATAGCCATATTAATAGCCATGTGCGCTACCGATTGGCACTAACGGAAAATAATCCGACTATATTGCCCTATTTGGAGGCACAATGGGCATTGTTAGAAGATGCTAACCATTCTCTCATTGAGTTTTCTTTGATGTTACTGGAAGGTTTGCACCAACGATGGGTTGTTTTGCTACGCAGTATGTCATCTGATGATTTTCAACGTACTTTTTATCATCCAGGAAGAGAAAGAACCCTTACATTAAGCATGAATACTGGTTTGTATGCTTGGCATGGAAAACATCATGTGGCGCACATCACACGCCTGCGTGAGCGAAACGGCTGGTGAAATAATTGTTGACCATCCGTAGAAAAGTAAGATGGCATTCATTGGATTTAGTATAAAAGTATATTTCAGAAAAATATGCTATTTTTACCGCAAATTATAAAAACCAATCTAACCTTGTCCGATGAGTAAAAAAAGAATCTTAATTGTGGATGACGAGCCAGACATTTTAGAAGTTCTAAAATTTAATCTTGAAAAAGAAGGCTATGAAGTGCTCACGGCATCCAATGGCGAAGAGGGTGTTGAATTGGCGGGACAAATTAGGCCCGATTTAATCATTCTGGATATTATGATGCCTAAGATGGACGGGGTGGAAGTTTGTCGTATGCTCAGGAAGCAACCCATATTTGACCAAACTGTCATTGCATTTTTGACTGCTCGCGATGAGGATTATTCTCAAATTGCAGCGTTAGATCATGGTGGCGATGACTATATCACTAAACCGATTCGTCCAAGAGTGTTTGTTAGCCGTATCAATGCCTTGTTGCGCCGCTCACAATGCGCAGAAGAAGAAGAAGCTATCAGCAATAATTTAGAAATTGGAGATTTAATTGTCGATAGAGAACGTATTTCTGTAAGAAAAGCAGGTGAGGAAATCGAATTGGCAAAGAAAGAATTTGAATTGCTGTTACTATTGGTATCTAAACCTGGTAAAGTATTCTCTAGAGAAGAAATTTTTAATAAAGTTTGGGGTACTGATGTCATTGTAGGAAACAGAACTATTGACGTACATATCCGAAAGTTAAGAGAAAAAATAGGGGATGACTACATCAAAACGGTTAAAGGGATTGGTTACAAATTTGAATTTTAGTTTATTTAACCTATCAAAAAATACAACACCACGTCAATTAGCTATCGTAACGGCGCTCTGGATAGCCCTATCCACAACGCTGCTGCTCATTCCTGTCCTTCTAATTGTACCTCCCACGCAACACTCGTCATCCATCACATTGATTATTGTGGGCTTTTCTATTTTCTTGATTGCTTACCTTATTATACTTTATGCGCTTAAAAAATATATTTATCGAAGAATAAAACTTATTTATAAAACTATTCATCAAAGGAAATTGCTGCTTAAAGAGAAAAGAGATGTAGTGGATGTTTCAAAAAATATATTTGACGAGGTAGAAAAGGAGGTAGAAGCATGGGCGCAAACAAAAGAAAATGAAGTACAAAAATATAAAGAATGGGCAGAATATAGAAGACAATTTGTAGGGGATATTTCCCATGAATTAAAAACACCTATTTTTATTATTCAAAGCTACATAGATACTTTACTTGGGGGAAGTTGGAAAAATGAGGAAGTCTGTTTAAATTTTTTACAAAAAACAGAACGCAGTGTGGAGCGCTTGAATAGTATTGTACAAGATTTAGAAGTCATCGCCAAATTAGAATCGGGGCAAATGATGCTGGATATGCGTGTTTTTGATATTAAACAACTTGCAGAATCTGTGATTGACGAATTAGAATGGCATGCCAAGAAAAAAAATGTTAGCATATATCTTAAAGAAGGCGCATCAAAATCTTTTAAAGTCCTTGCAGATGAGGAGAAAATTCATCAAGTGATGACCAATTTGTTGAGTAATTCTATAAAATATGGCGTTGAAAATGGTAGGACAAAAGTAAGTTTCTATGATATGGATCAGCGCATACTGGTCGAAATATCAGATAATGGCATTGGTATTTCGGATGAACATCTAAAACATATTTTCGACCGCTTTTATAGGGTAGATAAAAGTCGCTCGCGAGAAGGCGGCGGCTCAGGCTTAGGCTTATCCATCGTAAAGCACATTTTAGAAACACATAAACAAAGCATTAACGTTAGAAGTACGCCAGGCTTAGGCACTACTTTTGGTTTTACATTAGAAAAAGCAAAATAAAAAAAAATATGCCTTCGCCCTTTACCCCGCAAAAGCATACCTTTACTAGTATTTAGCTATTATTGCTTCATAAGTTTCCATTCCTTTTTTCGTAATTCTATATTGGGTAGGTGTTCCTCTTTTCTGCTCATCATCAAGCTTAAAATAGCCGTCTTGCGCATCTTGAGAATTTTTCATTTTAGTGCCAATATTGGATTTTGCCATTTTTTTACCGAAATGGTCGAACAACTCCTCCAAAAAAGAAGTAGTGACGGGCTTTTTTCCATGTACCTTATTTACATAATAGCAAGCCATTAAGATTTTATTTAACTGATTAGCTCGACCCAATATTTTCTCTTCAATAATAGCATATTCGCTACTATTTTTAATGGCAGCTGCTACTTTTGCAGCATCCAATTCAGCCAATATATCATTTGTAGATTTAGAGTGCTCAGGAGCAATCTTTTCT
This sequence comes from Saprospiraceae bacterium, assembly GCA_036835365.1. Taxonomy (GTDB): domain Bacteria; phylum Bacteroidota; class Bacteroidia; order Chitinophagales; family Saprospiraceae; genus JAAUTG01. The sequence continues at coordinate 2,976 of DAITMC010000138.1, read as the reverse complement.
AGTTTATTGGCACTGCTCGCAGGTCTGCCTTTTTTCTTGGCTATTGCCATTGGAGTGTCTTCATTTTTCTCAGCTATTGAATTAGCCCCTTCTACATTCACTAACTCAAAAGGCACTTCTTTTTTAATTTTAGCAACTGTCTCAGTGCCTTTTGAATGTTTAGATTGTTTTGTAGCTAAGGCAACCAACTGCCCCATTTGAGTGGTAACAAACTTTTCATCTGTTGACTCTAACTGCAACTCATAATCATCAGATTTAAAAATAAATCTATACATTTTTTCCATAGGTAAGTTTTTTATATAAAATTCAGAAAATATTTTTTGGTTTGTTGTGGATGTAAATTTTTAGTAACTAAATAGAATAAATTACGCTAAAAAGCCTTTTAGTAAAGCGCATTTGACTGTCGGCCAATTCTTTTCTTACAACTTTTTATTTTTTAATTATAAATCAAATTTAAAAACAAAAACGAATAATTATACTTTCTAATAGAAAAATTTATAATAAAAACAAAAAAATATTTTTTTGTTTTTTAAATAGATAAAAAACATCTACTTATTAAAATATATTTTCTTATTTTTATTGACTATATCTTATCTCAGTTGTTGTGATATTCACTTTCAAAACAATAAGTAGATCAATTTGCTCAAGATGAAACAACTATACCTAATTGCAGCATTATTTATTTTTTCAAATTCAATTTTGGCTCAAACACCAACGCAAACCATAAGAGGAAAAGTGATAGCTGTTGACAATCACCAGCCTTTGACAGGGGTAAGTGTAGAAATAATCGAGTTAAAAAAAGGCACAATCACAGACGAAAATGGTCAATTTAGATTGGAACAAATTCCTGTTAATCGCTATCAACTCAAAATAAGTTATTTAGGAAAAAAAAATATCATCCTTCCTATTTTACTGGAATCTGGAAAAGAAATCGTTTTAGAAATTCAGATGGAGGAGGAACAAACGGGTTTGGATACCTTAGTCGTAAAAGCTCCTCGTACGGATGTAGTTCATCCATTAAGTACGCAAACGTTGACAATTGAGGAAACTTTTCGCTATCCCGCCACCTTTTACGACCCTGCACGCATGGTGGCCATTTATGCCGGTGTAGCCAACTTTAATAATCAAGGTAATGCTTTTTCGGTGCGTGGCAACTCGCCCAACGCTAACCAGTGGCGCTTGGAAGGTGTTGAAATTGTTAACCCCAATCATACCCCCAACGCAGGCACGTTCAGCGACCGCATTACCCAAAGTGCAGGCGGTGTGAACATCTTGAGTGCGCAACTCCTCGATTACTCCACTTTTTTGACAGGGGCTTTCCCTTCAACATATGCCAACGCATTGGGCGGTATTTTGGATATGAACTTGAGGAAAGGCAATAACGAACAACATGAATTTATAGGACAAACTAGCTTAATCGGAATAGATGTAGCCGCTGAAGGGCCGCTTTCTAAGGAAGTGGACTGGTCTTATCTCGCTAATTATCGCTATTCCACGATAGGATTACTCTCCAATTTGGGCGTAGAGGTGGGCGATGAACAAATTAGTTTTTCCGATTTTTCATTCAATTTAGCAGCTCCAACAAAAAGAATAGGTCAATTTACTTTCTTCGGCACTTTCGGCACAAGTAAAAATATCTTTGAAACCGAGCGCAATCCAGCACTTTGGGAAGAAAACAAAGACCGTTTCGATATTTTGTTCGACTCCAGAACTTACATCGTAGGAGCAACTCATAGTAAACCATTGAGCCAAAATGCCTTTTGGAAAACGACGCTAGCCTATTCCGAATTGAGCAGTAATAGGAGCGCCAATTTATTAAATGATGACCTCATGCCTCAAAATGTGGAACAAGATAACATCACGCAAAGCAAATTGGCACTGCACTCCAGCGTCAACTGGCGAAGCAATGCACGCAACCAATGGCGACTGGGCATAAATGCTACTGACCATCAATTTGATTTGACGAGCAACGATTTGATTTTAGCGACTGCTTCCGAAGGCAATGGCGGTGGTGTACTTTTGCAGCCCTACCTGAATTGGAATATTCGTTTGCTGCCAGATGTAGAGGCACAAATAGGACTAACTTACAACTACTTCACACTCAACCAATCGCAGGCTTTAGAGCCTCGACTATCCTTGAACTATCAACTTAATGCTTCTAACCGTTTAAGTATGGCTTATGGGTTGCATAGTCAAATGCAGTTGCCCCAAATTTACTTTTCGCTCATTAATGGAGAAAACACCAACATTAATTTGGGATTCACGCAATCTCATCATATTATTGCTGGCTATGAACGCACTTTTTCCAGTAGTTTGACCGCAAAAGTAGAGACTTACTATCAACGTCTATTCAATATTCCAATTTCCACCAATGCAGCAAGTTCCTTTTCCGCCTTGAATCTTTTAGAAGACTTTGTGAATGAAACACTCGTCAATGAAGGTACTGGAGAAAATTATGGATTAGAACTTTCCATTCAAAAGGTGTTGCTCAACGATTATTACTTAGTAGCCAATGCTTCTTTTTTTGAATCTACTTATGTCGGTGCAGACGGCATAAAACGAAATACACGGTTTAATGGTAACTATATTTTCAATATTACAACTGGAAAAGAATGGAAATGGCAAAAAAAAGAACGCCAAATGATTTTAGGACTCAACTTGAATGCCAGCTACTTAGGTGGATTTAGAGAAACGCCTATTGATGTAGAAGCCTCTAAAATCGCTGGGACTACGGTATTTATTGGTTCAGAAGCCTTTACATGGTCTCAACCAGATTATTTTAAAACGGATTTTAGAATTTACTATAAACGCAATAAATCAAAATATAATACCACCTTAGCCTTAGATATTCAAAATGCTACCAATCAAAAAAATGTAGCTTTTCAATATTTTGATACAGTACAAGGAGCAATCATTACAAAGTATCAACTGGGTTTGATTCCGATTTTAACTTGGCGCATTGAATTTTAAACAGTA
>DAITMC010000137.1:0-9706 GCA_036835365.1 Saprospiraceae bacterium | reverse complement strand
CCAGCAAATTCTTGACAAAAAATCTTATCTCTGCGTAGGTTTAGATCCAGATTTGGACTTGCTTCCCAAGCATTTGCTTCGACTGGATGACCCTATTTTTGCATTCAACAAAGCCATCATTGATGCTACTTCTGATTTATGCGTAGCCTACAAACCTAATTTGGCTTTTTATGAGGCACTAGGCACAAAAGGTTGGATAGCACTAGAAAAAACGCTGGACTATATTCCAACATCTCACTTCACCATTGCTGATGCTAAACGAGGAGATATTGGCAACACGTCAAAAAAATATGCTACGGCTTTTTTTGAGCAAATGAACTTCGATGCCATCACAGTTGCACCTTACATGGGTATTGATAGCGTGCAACCCTTTTTGGGCTTCGATGAAAAATGGGTTATCCTGCTGGCACTAACGTCAAATATGGGTAGTAGTAATTTTCAACTGCTGAATGCACCAAACGAAAAGTTATTCGAGCAAGTATTACGCCAATCCAAAAGCTGGGGCACTCCAGAAAATATGATGTATGTGGTAGGGGCAACTCATCCTCAACTCTTCGAGCAAATCAGAAAAATTGTACCTGACCACTTTTTACTCGTCCCTGGTGTTGGTGCACAAGGCGGTGACTTAGTCAGCGTTTCCAAATATGCCATGAATCAAGGTTGTGGATTATTGGTCAATGCCTCTCGCAGTATCCTTTATGCTGGACAAGGAAAAGATTTTGCTATACAAGCCAGAAAAGCTGCCTTAGCCATACAACAGGAAATGGAAAAACTGTTGCGGTGAGGGAGTTTTGGTATTGGGTTTTGGTACTCGGCTGCAGGTGGATGGTGTAAAAATTCAGCTAAGGGTTATCATTTTTTTTAGCGTCCATAGTTCGATTGTCAATTACTCATCGGATTTATGAATTCTAACTTAGAAATATTTTTGAAATCGTTAGTATTTTTAGTCAATAAGGTGAAGTTGTGTATCATTGTAGTAGCTGTAATGATGGCATCGGGAAGTTTAATCTTTTTGAGTTTTCGAATCTCTATTGTCTTTTCAATTACTGCTTCTGTCGAATGAAAAATGACAGCATCGTTAACAAATTCAGCAAAAAGATTAGCTTCTATTTGGGTAGGAGGATTCCAACCTAGTAACTCAAGTTTTAATAATAGAGAGACGAATAGGCTGTTGAGCCGCCATCTCAATATGCTGATCACCTTGGGCAGATAGTGTTCCGTTGAGTAGATAGATAACAATATTACTATCTAGGATATACTGCTTTCCCATCCTTCTCTAGTTTGTTGTAAATATTCTTCGAATTTATCAACGGAAGTAGTATCCATTAATTTACCTAGATATTTAGAAAGCGTAGCTGGATTTGTCCCAACAATAGGCATTTCTTTTATTACTTGAATATTTAATCGCTCTAATAGAGGAGTTAAAATCTCAAGATCGCGTGAACGTTCTATTTTCAAAGATACAATCCTACTTACACTGTTTTCAATCTAAAAACGAATGGAGGTATATTTTCGTTCATTTCTAATAATTTATTAATCTTTATCAAGACTTTATTACTAGACTACCTGAAATCTTAAAGACTTCAATAAAATATAGACTAATATTATTGGTAGGGTTTATTTTGACCCAGTATTACTTGTTTAAGATTACCCAAATACTTTTTCGTCTTAATCAGAATCACGCCTGAGGCGGACAAGTTCATAGAATTATAGAATGTACAGAATTAAGGAAGTAAGAAAAATAATAAAAATTTTGCCTTACGGCTTCACTAATCGCTTTTCTAAATCTTCTAAACTTACGCCTTTTGTTTCTGGCATCAGGAAAAGGGTGTAGAGCAGTTGAAGCGCCATCATGGCAGCGAAAAAGGCAAATAGCTTCCAAGGGTTATTACCCAGCATTTTGATAATGGGTAAGGTGGTGGCGGTAATCAAGGCGGCAAACACCCAGTGTGTGCCAGTGCCTAGTGCTTGACCAGAGGCGCGCACCTGATTGGGGAAAATTTCGGAGATGAAGACCCAAATGACGGCGCCTTGCCCAATGGCATGGGAAGCAATGAAGCCAAAAACAAGGAGAACCACTAGATTGCCGCTTGCGCCCGTCATGAATGCCCAAGCGATGGCGCTCAAAGTTAAAATATAACCCACTGAACCTAAAAGCATTAGAGTCCTTCTGCCTAAACGGTCAATCAAATTAACGCCAAGTAGGGTGAAAATCAAATTAACTAAACCTACGCCTGTGGAGGAAAGCAGCGCAGTGCTTGCGCCTAAACCTGCCATTTCAAAAATGCGTGGCGCATAGTACAACACAAAGTTGATGCCCGACACTTGGTTGAAAAAAGCCAGTAAAAAAGCTAGTAGAATAGAAAAATTGTATTTACCTGAAAAAAAGTTCGCCGACACACTTTGCCGCTCCGAGTAGCGAATTTCGTCAATAAGTGCTTCTACTTTTTGATCAACATTGCCGCTCAGGTTATCTTCCTCTGGTTGAATTTGTAGCAAAATGGCTTTTGCCTTTGCCTTGTCGTTCTTTCTTAGCACTAACCAGCGCGGACTCTCTGGCACAGTGAGTACCATCAGCAAGTAAGCTAAAGCAGGTATGGTCTCTAAGCCCAGCATAAATCGCCAATTATCTGTGCCGAGATATTGACCGATTAAATAATTGGTTAAAAAAGCAATTAATATCCCTAGCACAATATTGAATTGATAGAGTGCTACTAATCTACCGCGATTATTAGCCGATGCTATTTCGGAAATATAGGTGGGGGCAGCTACTGAAGAAGCGCCAACGCCTAAACCACCAATGAATCTAAAAAAAGAAAGCGACATAGGATCCCAAGCCATTGCCGAGCCTAAAGCAGACACAAAATATAATACGCCTATCCAGAATAGGGTTGGTTTTCTGCCTAATTTATCCGTTGGAATGCCCCCACATAGCGAGCCAATCACTGTTCCCCACAATGCCATAGACATGATAAACCAAGCATGAAAAGCAGGACTCATGTTCCATAATTTTTGAATAGGTTGGTCGGCACCAGAAATAACGGCGGTATCAAACCCAAATAAAAAACCTGCTAAGGCAACGGTAATAGACCAAATAAAAAGTTTGTTTTTCATGTTTTTACCAAGTGTTTGTCTATAAAAGTGGCAATCTACACAAAGATTTGTAGGATTTTAACGGATGTAATATTTTTTTACAAACCAAAATTTCATACTAAAATGATGGAGCAACTTTGAAATGACCTCGTCATTTTAGTTCGGCAAAAACTTACTTCACCTTTTTGGCTTTGTCGCCTACTCGTTTTACAGTAATAGTATTGCTCAAGCGGCTTTCATTGGCAAAGCGATTGACTGCGCTTATTCCATAAACATAGGTTGAACTATCTTGCGTAGTGGTATCAAAATAAATTTTCAATTTTTTTTGACGGGCAGTAATGGCTAATATACCTTGCCCATCATCAGGATTGATAGGGGCTGGACTTTCCCATCGGTAAACGACATAATAGTCGGGCGGAAGCAATCCAAATCCATTGGTAGGCACTTGTTTATTGGGTTTCCACTTAATTTTCACCCCGTCTGCTTTTCCTTTTACACGCTTCAATTTTGGGACGTTTGGCGTAAGGGCATCTTGTGTAGTCAACGTAGTAAGTGCAGGATATTTAAAATAATCCTTGGATAAAGAATCCATTACCCCCAATGGATTGTTTAATAAGCTTTTAGTGCTGAAAAAAATACTTCCTTCCACATCATCAAACTTTCGGTTCATATTGATTTGGTTCAACATTTCATTGGCATCTTGCCATGCTGGAACAGGATTATCCCCTACTTTGTAGGCTGCTTGACCAATAATTAATTTCTGATTGTAGCGATATTTTCTCCACCAGTTCAATAGCACTTCATAGTCCGCCGGTGGATAGCCAATGTTAAAATAAATTTGTGGCACTACATAATCTATCCAACCTTTTTCTAACCATTTTAAAATATCGGCGTATAAGTCGTCGTAGCTTTGAATGCCTGCTTGAGTGTCCGAGCCAATAGGGTCAGTTGTTTTATTGCGCCAAACACCAAAAGGACTAATGCCAAATTTGAGGTACGGCTTTTTCTTCTTCACGGCAAGTGCCATGGCTTCAATGAGTTGGTCATTATTGTTTCTACGCCAGTCCTGTAAGCTACCGTAAGGTGCGCCATATTGTTGGTATTGTAGGGAATCGGGAAAAGCCTTATCTTTCACAGGATAGGGATAAAAATAATCATCCATGTGAATACCGTCAATGTTATATTTTTCTGCAATTTCTTCCACTACTTTAATGATATGATTTCTCACTTCTGGCATACCTGGATTTAAGTACAATTTTCCGCCATATTCTACCAGCCAATTTCGATTTCGATAGAAAACGTGTTGGTTAGAAAGACCTAAAGTATCCAAATTCATGCTGGCACGATAAGGATTAATCCAAGCATGAAAATCCATGCCCGCATCGTGCGCCACTTGAATCATATATTCCAAAGGGTCGTAAAATGGCTCTGGGGCAATGCCTTGTTTGCCTGTCAAATATTGCGACCAAGGCACTAATTCGGAATTATAAAAGGCATCGGCAGCAGGACGCACCTGCACAAATACTGCATTAATACCAATTTCTTTGAGCTTTTCTACCATTTTCTTCCATTGCTCTTTTTGTGCCACGCCATTGATGGTAGCCGTTTTTGGGAAGTCAATATTGTTGACCGTTGCGACCCAAACGCCCCGCATTTCTCGCTTGGGCGCATTACTGGATTGCGCAGCGAGTGCCGTTCCAAAAAAACACATAGCAGCTAAAAGCCAAATTTGTAGTCGTTTCATTTTGAGTGATTCGTAACATAAATGAAAGCGAAAGATAGCAAAGATTCGGTAAATGCCATACAGCCTACAAATTAATTCGTGGGCTGTATTAACATATCTATATTTTGAAACGGATTTATCCATTTTATGCAAGGCTATTGGCTATAAAGTAGGTAGTCTTAAAGCAGTAATGCGATTAAAAAGACTAGCTTTCATTTTGCCCGACCATTATTGCTTTAACCCTACTAGAGGAACAAAAATAAGCATGGAAGGGTAACATGACTAGTGCTTGCGTTCATGTTGACTGAGTATCACTGTTTTAACACTACCTAAAAAGGATACAAGCTAAACCGTTGAAACGATTATTTAAATAATCCTACCCAATTTACTCATCAAGAACTGCGTTTCCAGAGCCGTTTTAAGAAATCTTTAATTTTTGTTTCGGCAGGGTTGTCTTGTGGCTCAAAAAAAGTAGTGCCTTGCAATACCTCAGGTAAATAAGCCTGTGGCGTGAAGTTGCCCTCAAAATCGTGGGGATATTGATAGGCTTTGCCATAATCCAACTGCTTCATCAATTCAGTGGGTGCATTGCGCAAGTGCAGGGGTACAGGCGCTACTCCGTGCTGGCGAATGTGTGCTTGGGCTTTGTTAATCGCTAAATAAGAAGAGTTGCTTTTTGGGGAAGTGGCTAAATAAATGGCAGCTTCGGAGAGTATAATTCTTGCCTCGGGCAAACCTACTGCTTGTACTGCTTGAAAACAAGTCGTTGCCATGAGTAGTGCATTAGGATTGGCTAGACCAATATCTTCGGAAGCGGCAATTATCATTCGGCGTGCAATAAACTTAATGTCTTCGCCACCTTCAATCATTCTTGCGAGCCAGTAAACGGCGGCATCAGGGTCGCTACCACGAATGGATTTAATGAAAGCGGAAATAACATCATAGTGCTGCTCACCCCCTTTATCGTATTGTGCCAAATTTTGTTGAATAACTTGCATCACTACCGTATTAGTAATGATTAAAGGCTGATTCGGCACATTGAGTTGATGAACGACCAACTCCAAAGCATTCAACAGTTTACGTCCATCACCACCTGAAATAGTGAGCAGTGCCTCCGTTTCTTGAAGTTCAATGGCATAATGTTTCAAATATTCATCCTCACGAATAGCGCGATGCAGCAACGCCAATAAGTGTGATTGCGATAAGGGTTTTAGCACGTACACCTGGCAACGAGAAAGCAAAGCAGGAATGACCTCAAACGATGGATTTTCAGTAGTCGCTCCAATAAGGGTAACAATACCTTTTTCCACTGCTCCTAATAGTGCATCCTGCTGGGATTTACTGAATCGGTGAATCTCATCAATAAACAACACAGGACTAGCTTGCGAAAAAAAACGCTTGTTTTTTGCTTGTTCAATCACTTCACGAATATCCTTCACACCAGCATTAATGGCACTAAGTTGAAAAAAAGGACGCTCCAATTGCGTTGCGATAATAGCAGCTAAAGTAGTTTTGCCCGTACCTGGTGGTCCCCAAAGGATAAAAGAGGGAATGATTTTAGCTTCAACCGCTTTGCGCAGCACTGCATGGTTGCCCACCAAGTGTTCTTGCCCAATATATTGGTCTAAATGCTTGGGGCGCATTCGCTCGGCTAGTGGTTGCATAACGGACTATTTATTCGTAAAAGTAGTGATTTTTTGTAGTAAATGCCATCACACATACCCTTGCGCTTGCAATTGAAACAACTCGGCATACTTACCATCTTTAGCGATAAGTTCCTCGTGAGTTCCCCACTCTAACATTCTCCCGTGTTCGAGAAATAAAATACGGTCAGCCATACGCACGGTAGAAAAACGGTGGGAAATGAGTACCGCCATTTTACCCTGTATGAGTTCTGTGAATCGTTGAAAAACCTCGTGCTCCGCACGCGCATCCAGTGCGGACGTAGGTTCATCTAAGATCAGCATTTGTGCATCGCGCATGTAAGCACGAGCAAGGGCTATTTTCTGCCATTGCCCACCTGAAAGTTCTACGCCATTTTTAAAACGTTTGCCCAGAAATTGCTCATATTGCTCTGGCAAATGGTCAATGACGGTATTCGCTAAACTTTTTTGCGAAGCACCGACAATTTTTGACATTTCGCGTAGCGATTCGATGCTTCCCACGGCAATATTTTCGCTAGCTTTGAGCTGAAAGCGAATATAATCCTGAAAAATGATGCCAATATTGGCACGCAAGTTGTCTAAATCGTAATGGCGCAAGTCCACGCCATCGAGTAAGATGCGCCCTTCTGTTGGCTCATATAATCGAGACAGTAGTTTTACTAAAGTTGTTTTGCCTGCGCCGTTCTCCCCCACTAGCGCTAGTTTTTCTCCTTTGTTCAAATGAAAAGATAAATGGCGAATTGCCCACTCCTTGCTGTTGGGGTACTTGAAACTTACATTATCAAATACAAATCCTTCTTTAACCAGCGTAGGAAAAGCTAGTGCATTTTTTTGAGAAATAATGGTAGGTTGAATAGCGAAAAATCCAAATAAATCTTTGACATACAAGGCGTTATCAGCAATACTAGAGAAGCGACTCATAATGCCTTGCAACAAACCACTCATCCTACTGAATGCTCCTGAAAGAAAAGTTAGTGAACCTAAAGTAATGACTCCGCTAATTGTTTGCAAAATAATGAAGACATAAGCTCCATAGTAAGCGATTGTACCGAGTGTAGAAAGCAAACTTCCAACCAATGCTCGATTAACAGCGATTTTCCGATTTGCATGGTAGTACCGGTCGGCTAATTCTTTAAACCGATCTGCCAAGAAATCGGCTAAGCCAAAGAGCTTGACTTCTTTTGCCGTTTCATCACTTGCGCCGATGTAACGCAAGTAATCTAGTTCACGACGCTCTGGAGTCCAACTTCTTGTTAATGAATAAGTGACTTGATTGAAATAAGATTCACCTAAAAAAGAAGGGATAATAGAAAGGAATAAAATAAAAATCAACCAAGGGCTGAATGCCACTAAACCCGCCCCAAGAGAAATGACCGTAATTATACTTTGCAGTTGATACAACACTTGCGACATCAGCACAGTGCGTCCATTGATCTGGCGACGTGCCATTTCGAGTTTATCGTAAAAATCAGGATTTTCAAACTGATATAAATCTAATTTTGCTGCATGGCGAATAATAGCCACCGAAGTATTATTAGAAAACAAATCGCCTAGCAATCCACCTACCAGTGTTACCAATCGGCTTAACAAATCAGAAGCAAGTGCGAGTGCAAGTTCTATCGCTACCAATATCCAGATGTAGGTCAATTCGTCATTTTGGTTATCTATTAAGCGCAATATTTCATCAATGATGAGCTTCCCTACATAAAGCATAGAAACGGGAATAACCGCTTGTATTAAACGTATGAAGATATTGAGCAAAGTTAAGGTTTTGCTGGCTTCCCAAATTAACTTAAACAGCGGTGGCAAATACTTTAAGGCTTGAAATTGCTCTTTGAACGTTGCTTTATTTTTCTCTTCGGGTGTCTCTCTTCTTTCTTTTGCCATTTTAAACTATAATGAGGTGATGCTGTAAATTACTATATTCAGTTTATAAACTTATCAGGCATGGATTAGTTGTTTTTCCGAATATGGTTAGCCTCAAAAAAAACACGTTTACAACAGAGACTTGAGTTATAAGTTTGGGAATTTTATTAGATGTCAAAGAAAGTAAGATTGGTAAACGGACTTTCCTTTAGCCAAAATAATAGCAGTTGTAGCTATTCGTATTTTTGTTCTAATATCATCATTAAATTAAGGCTAATCTTTTAACCTTAAAAAGGTGGATATGTAAAGTATATCTGCCATTGAGTCTGCTCAATGTAAACAAAACTTTAATTCGTAAATAATTGAAAACAAAGGACAAAGCTTTTGGTTAGGCTGCCATAATATTTATACAAATCATTTAAACAAATTCAATTATGAACATCGTAGAAACCGCAGTAGCTAATGGCTCCTTCACTACACTTGTAGCAGCAGTAACAGCAGCAGAATTAGTAGAAACCCTTAGTGGCGAGGGACCTTTCACTGTTTTCGCTCCAACGGATGAGGCATTCGCAGCACTTCCAGCAGGTACAGTGGATACTTTGGTACAACCAGAAAACAAAGACCAATTGACAGGTATTTTGACCTACCACGTAGTGGCAGGTAAGGTAATGTCAGGCGACTTAAGCGACGGTATGACCGCTACCACTGTAAATGGTGGAGACATTACTATCACATTGGTAGATGGCAAAGTGATGATTAATGACGCGGAAGTAGTAGCCGCTGACGTAGAAACGAGCAATGGTGTTATCCATGTGATCAACAAGGTGATTTTACCAGCTTAGTAGCTTTGAACTTTTCAAAAAGCACTGTTGCATTCGGCAATAGTGCTTTTTACAGTTTCACTTAAATCAAAGAACTTTATCCATAAAACAGTCCCCTGATTTCAAAAAAACTAATTGTTAAACCTGTCTTGCTTTTTCATTCGATAAATTCGTTCTTTTTTTGCCATTTTAAACTATAATCAGGTGATGCTATAAATTCCTACACCTCGTTTATAAACTTATCGGGCATGTATTAGTTGTCCTATTGAATATTGCTATTTTTGAGTTTTACCCAACGATACACTGATGAGCAAGTATGGAGGAGCATTTAAAAGAATTTGATACATTACTGAATCTGTTGCATCTGGAGCGAGAAGCTGACTTTGAGGAGTTTAAAAAGATGATACAACATTTACCTTTAGAACAAAAAATTGCTAAGGGCTTCTGTTGGCATCCTATAAACGTCACTAAGTCTGGTCACACCGTAGGTGATAGGGCATTTGTGGTTCTCGAACGAACGAAACACTTTGACCAACCTC
>DAITMC010000136.1:0-9739 GCA_036835365.1 Saprospiraceae bacterium | reverse complement strand
ATACCTTTATGCACGAAAGTGGCCATGCCGTGCATTCTTTTTTGACTATTGATTATAAACTCTCTACCGCCAAACGTCCGCCATCCGAAATTGCTGAATTAGCAGCAATGACTATGGAGTTGCTAACAATGGAACATTGGGATATTTTCTTTAGTAACCCTAATGATTTGCGAAGGGCTAAAATATGGTTACTCGAAAATATTTTGCAATTACTTCCTTGGATTACCACTATTGATAAGTTTCAGCATTGGCTTTACACCAACCCCGAACATACTCAACAAGAACGCACCCAATTTTGGGAATCTTTACTTACAGATTTTAACAGCAACGTTCTTGACAGGAGCGGGCTGGAGCAATTTTCGCCTTGTTTCTGGTACAAGCAGTTACATTTATTTGAAGTGCCTTTTTATTACATCGAATATGGGATGGCACAACTAGGGGCAATTGCTATCTGGAAAAAGTATAAGGAAGAGGGGCAACCTGCGGTGGATGCCTACATAGAAGCACTAAAATTGGGCTATGTAAAAACGATTAATGAGGTTTACGAAACGGCGGGTATTGCCTTCGACTTCTCAAGAAGCTATGTAAAAGAACTAGCTAATTTCATTAAGTCAGAATTAAATTCACTACATAAAGAAGAAAATTCAGCAACTTTGTAGTAATATATCACTTTAAGTAAAAAAATTACTATTGCTGAGCATGACGCTAATTGTACTAATCTTAACTTGTCTCCTACTTTCGGGGCTATTTTCGGGTACAGAGATTGCTTTTGTTTCCGCTAGCAAATTGGAAGTCGAATTGAGAAAAAGTAGGGGGAAGCAAAGAGGCAAGCTACTGGCTAGTTTTTTTGAAAAACCTGCCGATTTCCTGAGCACTATGCTGGTAGGTAATAACATCACCTTAGTGATTTTCTCTATTTTAGCGGCTCAGTTCTTGGAAGCAAATCTTCCTATCCAAAATGAACTATTGGCATTAGGCACTTATACATTAATTTCGACCATTGTTGTATTGATTTTTGGCGAATTTCTCCCAAAAACCTTCTTTAGAATTTATGCTGACCAAGCGCTGTACTCACTGGCTTATTTTCTTTTCTTTCTGAGGGTATTACTTAGTATTCCTGCATGGATTATGGTACAATTCTCCAATTTGATGATTCGCATCTTTGTCAAAAACCCCGTAGAAGAAATCACTAAAGTATTTACTCGACTTGACTTAGAGAACTTTATCAACAAAACAAATATCGAAGAAGAAGAAATTAATAAAGAACTCTTTGAAAATGCACTTCACTTGAGAGAAATTCGCTTAAAAGAGTGTATGGTACCTCGAACAGAGATTCAATATATTGACATTAATGCTAATATCGAAGAGCTTAAAGCACTATTTATTGCTACTCAACTTTCCAGAATTATCATCGTCCAAAACCAAGACATCAACGAGATAGTAGGCTATGTACATCACCAGCAGCTACTGCAAGAGCCTACTGGCATTGAACCACTCGTGATGGAAGTTCCTATTGTCCCTGAGACCATGCAAGCGTACGAGATGATGAATATCTTTATTAAAAACCGTACCAATATTGCCTGTGTAGTGGACGAATTCGGCGGCACTTCTGGAATTATCACACTCGAAGATATATTAGAAGAACTATTCGGTGAAATTGAAGATGAACACGACGAGTGGGATTATTATGTGGAAGAAAAATTAAGTGAAACCGAGTTTCGTTTTTCTGGTCGTTTAGAAATCGCTTATCTCAACAAAAAGTACGAACAACTTCATTTCCAAGAAGGAGATTATCATACCCTTTCTGGTTACATTGTAATGACAAGAGAAGAAATACCACAGGAAAATGAAGAATTTACACTGAATAACTACCAGTTCGTCCTTGAAAAAGTGTCTAACACAAAAATTGAAGTAGTACGCGTTTTATTACCAAATAAGGAAACAGAGCCTTAAAAAAAATCTAAATCCCGCATTTAAAAATAGGAATCACTAATATCTAAAAACATGAAATTCAAACACTTGCAACAATAACATTATTAAAATCTAGGATAATTTACTACTTTCACTTATTACTTTACCCAGCCTACTGTTTACAAAAAAAGATAAGTTTATTTTGACCTTAAATCTTTTTCCGATACTTTTACTCACAGTTAAATGCTAAATCTAAAGTTATGAAAATCACATTTTATGGACACGCTTGTTTCGGCATCGAAACAAAAGGAATCCACTTATTGGTTGACCCATTTATTACGCCAAACGAATTGGCGAAAGATATTGATATAACACAGATACCTGCTGATTTTATCTTGATTACACACGGACATGGCGACCATTTGGCAGATGCAGAAGCTATAGCCAAACGAACTGGAGCGACTGTTGTAGCCAATTTTGAAATAGTAAGTTGGTATGAGGCAAAAGGCGTAAAAGGGTATCCTTTGAATCATGGTGGTAAGGCAAATTTACCTTTTGGTACCATAAAATATGTTAGTGCTATTCATTCTAGTACCCTGCCCGATGGTACGTCAGGTGGAAATCCTGGAGGATTTGTCATTTGGAACGAAGAAACTTGTTTTTACATCGCAGGAGATACTGCTTTGACTATGGACATGAAATTGATTCCAATGACTTGCCCCAAATTAAATTTTGCTATCTTGCCAGTGGGTGATAACTTCACGATGGGCTACGAAGATGCTATCATAGCAAGTGATTTCATTGAATGCCATCAAATTATAGGTGCGCATTTTGATACTTTTGGTTACATTAAAATTAACCATGAAGCAGCAAAAAATGCTTTCACTGCTAAAGGAAAAAGCCTAACTTTACTTTCTATCGGTGAAACCACGACACTGTAGTTAGCAAGTCGCTTTCATGCCCTTACTTAATGAGTGCCAAATAACACCTAAAGACAAACAATATTAAAAAAAATTACAAACATTAACTAAAAAAACTTATATGGGAAAAGTAATTGCTATCGCTAACCAAAAAGGAGGGGTAGGAAAAACTACCACTGCAATCAATCTAGCAGCTTGCTTGGCGGTACTAGAAAAAAAAGTCTTGTTGATTGATTCTGACCCTCAAGCCAATAGCACTTCTGGGGTAGGCATTGATGTAAACATGGTAGAATCAAGTACTTACGACTGTATGGTTAATGGTATTGACCCTAAAAAAGCTATTTTACCAACAGATACCCCTAATTTATTCCTTATACCCTCTAATATTGACTTAGTCAGTGCTGAACTACAATTGGTTAACTTGGAGCGGCGTGAATTTGTGATGAAAAATATTGTGGAGCAACTCCGAAATGATTTTGATTATATTTTTATTGACTCCCTGCCTTCGCTAGGAATTGTTACTGTGAATGCCCTTACAGCAGCGGATACCGTTCTGGTGCCTGTGCAATGTGAGTTTTTCTCGTTGGATGGATTAGGGCTACTTCAAAATACGATCAATGGTATCAAACAACGACTCAATCCTGAGCTAGACATAGAAGGTATTTTACTTTCCATGTACGATGGCAGGTTAAGATTAGCCAATTTGGTGGTTAACGAAGTAAGAGAAATGTTCAAAGAGAAAGTGTATGACACCATTATACATAGAAACTCCAAAATTGGTGAAGCCCCCAACATCGGTCAACCCATTGTCATGTACGATGCTACTAGCAAAGGAACGATCAACTTCTTGAACTTAGCAAAAGAATTTCTCATGCGCAACAATGATAGCATTCGTCTTCAACAAGGAGTCGTGAGTGCCTAGTTGGAGTAGCAAAAAATGATGAAGCGGAAGCAATCGTTATCGAAAGTTTCCACTTTTGGGGTGATTCTATGTTGTCCACAATACTCGCTGCGCTTGCATTATGGACAAGGACGCAAATCTGTAAACCATTCACAGGGAAAAAATTAAAAAATTATGGCGAAAAAAAATGACTTGAACGCATTAAAAATGGGCTTACGAAGAAATCAGGCATGGCAACAAGTGCTCGGTGAACCCATACCAACAGAGGAAATAGAGAAAAAGCAAGTCATCAAGGAGTTATCGAACACTGTGGCCGATGTTCCTATTGCTGATATTGAGGTGAATCCTGATCAACCTAGAAAAGACTTCGATGAGGAAACGCTTCAAGAATTGGCGGAATCTATTAAAACCTATGGACTTATTCAGCCAATTACAGTACGACACGATAAAAAAACAGAGAAATTTCAGATTATTTCTGGTGAACGCAGGTATCGCGCTTCAAAAATAGCAGGGCTTCAGCAAATACCTGCTTATGTGCGCATCGCTGACGATGCTGTCATGCTAGAAATGGCACTGGTAGAAAATATCCAACGGGAGGACTTGAATGCCATTGAAATTGCAACGACTTACGAAAGACTCATTGAAGAGTGTCGTTTAACCCACGACCAACTTTCCGAAAGAGTGGGTAAAAAACGCAGCACGGTTACAAATTACATGAATTTGCTTCATCTGCCCCCTATCATTAAAAAAGGATTAAAGGAACAACACATCACCACTGGACATGCTAAAGCTATCAAAGGAATTGATAAAACCATTGTTCAAGAAGGACTTTATGAAAGAATACTCCATGAAGAACTCTCTGTGCGAGAGGTGGAAAAATTAGTAAAAACCATCAAAGAAGTTACAGATGATTCCTTGATGAGGGTGCTACACCAAAAGGTGAATGACCTGAGCATTAGCACTAAAGATTTAATGACGCTAATCCACTCCTTAGAAAAAATAAAGGATTCCTTACTGAAATATCAACTGTTTGAACGCATTGCGGATGCAAATGACCCGTTTTCTATTCAAGACTTAGAAAACATTGCTCGTTTGCTATCTTCTGTTGAAGACAAAGCACTAAAGGAACGGCTTTACAAAGAAATTAAAGAAGAACGTTCCTCTTTAATCGAACTAACCACTTTTGTGGAAAAGTATTTGGCGAATCAAGCAAAAGCAAATCAGAAAAAAGAAACAGATAAAGAAGGTTATGCTAAGAAATTAAGCACAGAATATGAAACGCAGGAACGATTCCTGAAAGTACATTTTGAAGTCCCCATTTCCTTGAAAGTCAAAGAAAATGGAGAGGGCGTAATTACTATACCATTCAAAGATGTTGATACCTTTAATGCTATTTTGGACAAGATAAAAGGAGAATAGCCCAATGAAACGTTAACACTAAATGGTGCATCGAAAAAATGATACCATAATTCGTTTTGATTCATCAGGAGGATAAAAACTAGAATCGTTATGAATGTAACAACCTTTACCGTTCAAAGAATAGGGGTATTTATTTTGTTTTTTGTTGTGTATAACGTCGTGCAGGCACAATCACTGCAAGATAGCACTATAAGCCGTTCAAGAGAGGTAGAGCAAAATTTAGGTGCTGTTAATTTAGATACCTATGTTCAAGAAAAGGAGCGATGGAGTCCCAAAAAAGTAGGTTTAATTAGTCTAGCCATTCCTGGAGCAGGGCATATTTACAATAAAAGAGGTGCTTGGATAAAAGTCCCAATAACACTGGGCGCACTGGGTGGGGCTATTTATGCCATCAACTTTAACGGCAACAATCTTAATTTACTCCAAGATGCTTATTGCCAAAAACTTGCAACTACGCCAGTAGGCAATCCTACCAGAAAGATTCCCTGCCCTCCTTTGTCCAATACGTCTATTCAAAGAGCCAGTACTTTTGAGTTTTTGGTTGAAGATCCAAGATATACCAGCGCTTCTTTGAGGTCGTTGCGCAACAATTACGATCGGCAATACCAGCTATCGTGGGTGGGTTTGGTTTTTTCTCACCTCCTACTCAATGGAGTTTGGTCTTTTGTGGATGCCCATCTAAACGATTTCGACATTACGGATGAACTCAGTATGAAAATTGCGCCTGAAATACAACTGCCCACTCCACTCACACCTACTGCTGTTGGTGTAATGGTGGTCGTTCAATTTTAAAACTTTCGTTGTCAGAAAGTTTTTATACTTTAGAGTAATATTTGAAGCGGTTTAAACATTTAGGTGTTTAGCAAAAGTTTATTCAAACAAAACCTAAGCGACCCTAACATGCCAAACCCAATGCAAGAACGTACTCATTACATTAATGAAAAATGAAAATAATGAAGCTAAAAAACATTGCTACCATTACCTTACTCCTACTATTAATTGGATTATCAAATACTTATGCTCAAAAAACAACCGTTTTTACAGAAGCTAATAATGCCTTCAAAGAGGGGTTAGCGCTATTTGACAAAGGCGTTTATGGTGCGGCACAGACCCAATTTAAGCGTGCTATGGCACTTTCGCTTCCTGAAAATGAAACACAATCGCAAGCTATTTATAACAAAGCAAAACTTTATTTGGCACGTTGCGCCGTGCGCCAAAACTTACCTGACGGAGAAAAATTGATGCTCGATTTTGTACGCGATGCCGCTCCTGACCCAGCCTCCAACGAAGCACTCATTGAACTTGCCAATTATTATTTTAATGCTAGAGACTATGTGAAAGCTATTGAATACTACAACTCCGTACCAGTAAATGGACTTTCCGCAAAAGATAAAAGTGAAGTGCTATTTAGAATGGGCTATTCCTATTTTGCACAAAAGCAGTTTGCTAAAGCCAAAAGTAACTTTGACCCCATTCGGAACTTACAAACTGAGTATTATTATCCTACCAATTATTATTTGGGACTCATTCATTTTTTTGAAGGTAATTACAGTGCTGCCATTAGTAATTTTCAGACGGTAGAACGTTCTGGCATTCGCAAATATACCACCGTGCTACCTTTTTATGTTACTCAAATTTATTTTGCGGAAGGAAAATATAATGATGTTTTGGATTATGCCATTCCAAAACTTAATCAAGGAGGTATCAAGGATTTAAAAGAAATTTATCAACTGGTTGGGCAAGCCTATTTTGAAAAACGCGAATATAGAAATGCACTCCCCTATTTAGAATACTTTGCGGAGCAATCCAGCAAAATGCGAGAGGAGGAGTTTTATCAACTTGGCTTCGTCTATATGGAAACCGAACAGCCTGATAAGGCAATTAAATATTTTGAGGAACTTAATACAGTGGATAGCGAACTAGGACAGAATGCCGCTTACAACTTAGGCAGGCTTTATTTACAAACTAAAAACTACAGCTCCGCTAGAAGTGCTTTTGCGCGTGCGTCGCGGATGGCTTACAACGACCAAGTACAAGAAAATGCTTTATTTAATTTTGCCAAACTTTCTTATGAGTTAAAATATGATACAGATGCTATTACTGCCTTACAACAAATAAAAACAACTTCTCGCTACTACATTGAGGCTCAGTCTTTAATGAGTAAAATTTTCTTAGACACCAGAGATTATGAAAGAGCGATTACCATTATAAAAAGTTTGCCCAGTTTGACCCCCGAGCTGAGAGAAACCTTACAAAAAGTAATTTATTTTAGAGGGCTACAACTTTATCAAACAGGCAATAAATCGCAAGCCAAACAATATTTTAGTCAATCCTTAGAAACTCCTATTCATCAGGAAACCAAGGCACTAGCTACCTTTTGGTTAGGAGAAATAGCCCATAGCGAAAAAAAATATGCAGAAAGTATTCAGTTTCTAAATCAATTTTTGACAATGGCACGCTCGTTAAGGGGCTTACCCGACGAATCTTCTGTACCAATGGCAAATTATATTCAAGGATACAACTATTTAAAACAAGAAAATTACGCTGGCGCATTAGACTATTTTAAAAATGCAGTGTCTGATATAAAACGAAATAGCCCTTTCATTGCTAGCCAAGAGGTAAAAGACAAAATACTTGGCGATGCGGTTCTGCGTGCAGGCGACTGTCTATTCAAACGCAACCAGTACGCGCAAGCTATTCAGTATTATGATGAAGCCATTGATAGAAAATATGCAGGTTTTGTTTATGCTCTTTATCAAAAAGCGATTATAGAAGGGCTAAGAAGTAATACCACCGCTAAAATATTGGCACTAGAACGCATCGTGGACAATTACCCTCGCTCGCCTTATGCAGATGATGCTTTGCTACAGCTAGGCATAACGTATCAAGAAATTGGAAAACTTACAGATGCTGCAAAACCCCTACAACGCTTAGTACGAGATTATAAAGACAAGTCTAATCTAGTTAACTCAGCATTAATTCAATTGGGCTTAATTTTTTATAATCAAGGTCAAAAAGAAACAGCAATTAATTATTATAAGCAAATTTTCGGCAACAATCCAGAAGCGAACGAAGCACAAACTGCTTTAAAAGCATTGGAGGAAATCTACGTCAATGATTTAGGCAATGCCGATGCTTACTTTGCCTTTCTAAAAACTATCCCAGGATATGACATCACCACCATTGGTCGAGATTCTATTAATTTTAGAGCAGCAGAAGCGCAATTTGAAAATGCTAATTATAAAAGAGCTATTGAAAATTATAGCAATTACATTGCTAATTTCCCGAATGGTCGAAGCATTATCTTAGCTTACTATCGTCGTGGCGATTCGCATAGTGCCTTAAAATTATATACTAACGCTCTAGCCGATTATGAATGGGTGGTTAAGAAAGGGACAAGTGCATATTATAAAAAAGCACTAGAAAAGGCAGCCATTATCGCTTACAATCATGAGCAGAATTTTAAAAAATCTTACGATTTTTATGCCAAATTAGAGCAGGTAGCCGATAACAGCAACTTGCAGTTAGAAGCTCAATTGGGTGCATTGCGCAGTGCCTATCGCGCCAACATGACCAATGAAGTGTACAGCCTTGCCAAGAAAGTAGCGGAAAATTCATTAGCCACGCAAGACCAGGCGGCACTAGCGAATTTCTATTTCGGAAAAATTTCTTATGACAGAAAAAATTATGATGATGCCTTAAAATCCTTTCAGCTTGTTATTGACAAAAGCGATACAGAGCAAGCTGCCGAAGCCCGTTATCTAATTGCTTACATCTATTATTTGAGGAGAAATTTAGAAAAAGCACAAGAAATTACCATCAACTCGAATCGAGAAAGCTCAAGATACCCTTATTGGGTAGCGAAAAGTATTATCTTACTATCCGATATTTTGGCAGAAAAAGGCGACTTATTCAATTCTCGTGCAGCACTAGAGGCATTGCTGGAAAACTATAAAGGCGATGAAGAAGTCGTCCAAACAGCGAAAGATAAGTTAACACAACTCAATCGCCGCATTCAAGCCGATAGCCGCATTGACCGTTCTACGGATAATTTCTTAGATTCAGGACAAAATGACTAAATAGCAGCACTTAACTTTTGAGGGATTTTTGAATTTAAAAAATGCTAATGAGTGGATTTGATGTATCCGCTCATTAGCATAATATAAAACAATGCTCGTTTTTAAAAAAGCATCCTCAGGATAAGCTAATTAAAGAATAATATAGATACATAAGCTCCTTTTTCAGAGAAGCCATTTCCTGTAAACTAAATTTGTCTTATCTGACTTATTATACTAGTCAGATATTGAAAGCCTAAAATTGTCGTATATGAAACCTAGACAGAGAAAAGAATTAGCCGCCTGGTACAATTACACTCCGAAAACCTTTAGACGGATTTTGAAATTAAAGGCAATAGATGTACCAGATAGAAACCTAATTTGTGTAAAAGACCAAATCGTTATTTACGACTGTTTGGGCATTCCCTCTGGTCTTCCAGAGGAAGAGCAGGAAGAAGTCGCAACTCGGTTAAAAGCCTATCAACGAAGTAAAGAGCAAGAGAAACCAGAAAACGAAGATGAAAATAACGATA
>DAITMC010000135.1:0-9915 GCA_036835365.1 Saprospiraceae bacterium | reverse complement strand
GTTGTTTTTCCTGCGCCAATATTTCCTGCAATGGCGATATGTTTAATCATAATACAATATTTGGTGATTTGAAAATCGAACAATCTACTTATCCAGTCACAATAATAAAGAAGCTAATCCTAACTTTCTATAAAAACTTTATTTAAGTAGTCTAACCTTTTATTTCCTATATATTTTTAACTTTACCCTTGTACGTATTCATACTTTTAATTGATGCCATTATGAACAAAACAATTGCATACAGTCTTTTTTCCGATTTGGATATTCACCTTTTTAGAGAGGGTAAACATTTTCGCATATTTGAAAAATTGGGTAGCCACATCGTACAAGTAGATGGACAATGGGGTGTATATTTTGCAGTATGGGCACCTAATGCACGCAATGTTGCTGTCATTGGAAATTTCAACGATTGGAATGGACAAGCCAATCCACTTGCACCACGTTGGGATAGTTCTGGCATCTGGGAAGGGTTCATTCCAAACATTGGCAAAGGGGCACTGTATAAATATAAGATTCAAGCGTCTAATGGTCAAGTTTTAGAAAAAACAGACCCCTATGGACGCTTTTTTGAAATACCTCCCAAAACCGCTTCCATTGTTTGGACGACCAATCATATTTGGCAAGACCAAACTTGGTTAGAACAGCGTAAAAGCAAAGCAGGCAAAGCACAGCCCTATGCCGTGTACGAAGTACATATAGGTTCATGGCGAAAATTGAATGGCGGCGCGCACTCCCTTTCCTATCGAGAAATGGGCGACCAAATGGTGAATTATGTCAAAGATATGGGGTTCACACATGTAGAAATGATGCCCATCATGGAGCATCCTTATTATCCTTCGTGGGGCTATCAAGTAACAGGCTATTATGCCCCCAGTAGTCGCTTTGGCACTCCTGACGATTTTATGTACTTGGTAGATCAGTTCCACCAAGCGGGCGTTGGTGTTATTTTGGATTGGGTGCCTTCTCATTTTCCTTTCGATACTTTTGCTATTGCTAATTTCGATGGAACTTCCCTTTATGAACATGCTGACCCAAGAAAAGGCTATCACCCTGACTGGAAAAGTGCTATTTTTAATTATGGTAGAAATGAAGTGCGTAGTTTCTTGATTTCCAATGCCCTATTCTGGTTAGACCAATACCATGCCGATGGACTGCGCGTGGACGCCGTAGCTTCAATGCTTTATTTGGATTACTCCAGAAAGGCAGGGGAATGGATACCCAATCAATTTGGTGGTCGTGAAAATTTGGAGGCTACCTCTTTCCTAAAAGAATTTAATGAAACCGTATATAAGGAACATCCTGATGCCATTACGATTGCAGAGGAATCTACCTCTTGGACAGGTGTTTCAAGACCGACTTATGTAGGTGGGCTTGGTTTCGGACAGAAATGGATGATGGGCTGGATGCACGACACTTTGGAGTTCATGAAAAAAGATCCTATTTACAAGAAATATCACCATAATGAAATCACATTCAGCTTGGTATATGCCTTTACCGAAAATTTTATGCTGCCACTCTCCCACGATGAAGTGGTGCATGGTAAAAAATCGCTTATCCAAAGAATGCCAGGCGATGAGTGGCAACGTTTTGCTAATTTGAGGTTGCTTTTTGGCTATATGTTTACCCATCCGGGAACAAAATTGCTTTTTATGGGTGGGGAATTTGGGCAAACTTCAGAGTGGAGTCATGAGAAAGGTTTAGAGTGGGGATTATTGGATTATCCTATTCATCAAGGAGTTAAAAATTGGGTAACGGATTTGAATCATTACTACAAAAGTACACCAGCGCTTTACGAAAAACAATTTTCAGGAGATGGCTTTGAATGGTTAGAAATTAACGATGCGCAGAATAGTATTTTGTCCTACATCCGTAAAGGGGAGGCTGGCTCAAAACCACAAATAGTTCTTTGTAATTTTACGCCTCGCCCACATAGTCACTACCGAGTAGGTTCACCTTTTAAGGGAACTTGGCGGCAGACCCTTAATAGTGATGACAGAAAATATGGAGGAAGTGGGGTCTCCAATCCAACAACGGTAAGTACAACAAATAGCGCTTGGCATTTTAGACCTTATTCCTTGGAATTGGTGCTTCCGCCATTAAGCGTTATTGTATTAGAGCTAGAGGACAATACGCTGTAAGTGTTTGTACCGAAATATTTATTTTAAAATTGCTTGAGCCATTTTAGTAGTGGTGGTAGAAATAAACAAAAGCCTACCACTGCTGCTCCTATGGCAGTAATTAGAACAGCCGCCGCCGCTACATCTTTGGCTTTGCCTGCCAGAGGATGATAGTTAGGAGAAGCTAAATCGGTTAAAAACTCGATGGCGGTATTGAAGGCTTCGGCAGCTAAAACCAGAGTGATAGTTAAACTCAGCAGCATCCATTTTAGTAGCGAAAATTGAAAGATAAATGCTAAAGCAATGGCACTGACTGCAATAAAGGCATGAATTTTAGCATTGGGTTGTGTCAAAAATAACGTAGCCACCCCTTTAAACGCGTATTTAAAACTCTTGATTCGTTTATTGAGGGACATTGCTGAAGAACAAACTTGTTGCGTTGTAAATTGGTCGTTTATCGTTACTCATTAGTTCGTACCTTCCGACAATACCTAAATGTGGTGTTGTTTTGCCATTAAGTGTAGTAAACTGGGTACACTTAAAATGGTCGGAATAGAAAATATGATCTATCGGAACTTCAAGAAAATCAATATTGCCTTTTGGAAAACTAGGCGTAAATACTCTTCTACTGTCGTTGAGTAATGTATTGGCTTTAAATGTTTTCATTTCTTGCGACCAGCTAACAGAATGGTAGTCTCCGAAAACAATTAATGGCGCATCAATCATTTGACACTCTTGCTCAATTCTTTTCAGATGAGCCTTCATTTTAGCAAAGCTGTTTTGATCCAGTGCTGGAGGGGTATGAGCATCAATAAAATAAAAATAGTCATTGCTAGGAAGTAGAATTTTACCAATTATATTGGGAGCGTTATCGTAATCAAAAACGTGATAATCTTCGATAGGATATTTTGAATAAACAGCTAGACCATCTAATCCAAGGTCGGGAATAAGTATTTGGTAAGGATATGCTTTTGTTAATTCATTGGTCAGGGCATCTTCCCAATCTAAAGTTAATTCTTGAAATGAAAGTAAATCAGCATTGGTTTTTAGTACAGCTTCTAGCATGATGTCGTAGTCGCTTTCACTGTTTGCCAAGTTAAAATGAGCAATACTGATACTAGGTTTATTGGTTTGAAGGGCATGTTTTATTTCTTTATGCGAAGCATCTTTCAGAAAGATACAAAGTGCTGCGGCACAAGCAAAGCTAACAAATGAAGGTTTGGGTCTATTGAGGGCAAATAAAATTAATCCTATAGCAAAAGAACCCAGCATAAGCTGTGGTGCATAATTTGCTCCCCATCGGATGGGTAGGTATTCAGGAGTATATATACACAACATGGTGAATACTATGCAAAGCAAAGAAATCGCTAATTCATACACTCTTAGTTGAAGTAAATTTGCAGGCATGGCTCAAGTGTTTGTAATGTGCTAGTGTTCAAAAAAACTGTATTATTTTGTTTGGGCAGAGTATATATTTACAATATGGTGCGAAGATAGTTATTCAAAGCATATTATGGTAAAACTTTAACAACATATTGTATTTTTACTTTAAATAAAATTATACATCCTTCATAGAAAGTGAAATTCTACTTCGTTGAATATCAACATTAATCACTTTAACTTGTACTTCTTGATTAAGTTTCACTACATCGGATGGATTGCTTACAAAGGTCTTTGAAAGTTGGGATACATGTACTAAACAGCTCTCTTTGATACCGATGTCCACGAATGCACCAAATTTGGTAATATTTGTAATGATGCCAGGAAGCACCATTCCCTCTCTTACGTCTTCAATAGTACGGATAGCAGCATCGAACTCAAAAGTTTTTGCCTCCCCTCGTGGGTCAAGTCCTGGCTTAGCTAATTCCTTCATAATGTCTTGTAAGGTAGGTAAACCAATTTGATCATTTATGTATCGCTTTAAATCAATTTTTGAGTGTAATTCGGGTTGGTCAATTAAGTGTTCAATAGAAACGCCCAAATCTTTTGCTATTTGTGCGACTATTGGATAGCTTTCTGGATGGACAGCGGTGTTATCCAATGGATTTTTGGGCGAACGAATACGCAGGAAACCAGCCGATTGCTCAAATGCTTTTGCCCCCATGCGAGGTACTTTTTTGAGTTCAGCTCTCGATTGAAACGTGCCGATTTCAGCGCGATACTGTACAATATTGTTTGCTAAAGTAGGACCTAATCCAGAAACATAAGTTAATAAGTGTTTACTAGCTGTATTGATGTTGATACCAACAGCGTTAACGCAACTTTCTACCGTTCTATCTAAATTTTCCTTTAATTTTATTTGGTTAACATCATGTTGATATTGACCAACACCAATAGATTTTGGGTCAATTTTAACTAATTCTGCTAATGGATCCATCAGTCGCCGACCAATAGACACCGCTCCACGTACCGTAATATCTTGCTCTGGAAATTCTTCCCGAGCAAGATCAGAAGCCGAGTAGATGGAAGCACCTGCCTCATTCACTGTGAAAATGGCTACGGGCATTTCAAACCGAATACTCTGGCAAAAAGAAACGGTCTCTCGACTAGCTGTACCATTACCGATAGCAATAGCTTGAATACCAAATTTTTGTACTAAATGCTGGACTGTTTTTGTCGCTTCATTTTGTTGACTTTGGGGTGGATGTGGATAAATGGCAGTGTGATGCAATAAATCGCCATTTTCGTTCAAACAAGTAACTTTGCATCCCGTCCGATAACCAGGGTCAATCGCCAATACCCGTTTTTGACCAAGTGGTGGCGCCAATAAAAGTTGTTTCAAATTGTTAGAAAATACTTCAATAGCTTCCGTATCCGCTTTTTCTTTGGCTATGTTGCGAAATTCCGTTTCAATGGAAGGTGCTAATAATCTTTTGTAACTATCTTCAACTGCCATTTTTACTTGGTCGGCAGCCTTACCATAACCTTTCACAAATTGGCGCTCTAGCTTATAAATGGCTTGTTCTTCCTCAGGGGCGATAGTCACTCTCAGTATCCCTTGTGCTTCCGCTCGCAAGATAGCTAGTAGGCGATGTGAGGGAATTTTTTGTAAACTTTCTTCAAATTGAAAATAATCTTGGTATTGCTTGCCTTCTTCTTCTTTACCTCTAGCTATTTTAGTTTTTACAGTTGCTGCGCGCTTAAACACTTGGCGTACACTGTTGCGTGCTTGTTGGTCTTCGCTTACCAACTCAGCAATAATATCTCTCGCTCCTTGCAATGCGTACTCTAAAGTTGGCACTTCTTCGTTAATATATTTTTCCGCTAACGATTCAATCCAGTGTGATTTCTGCTCCATGATCATTTGGGCAAGTGGCTCAAGTCCACGCTCTCTGGCTACCGAGGCGCGCGTTTTTCGTTTTCTTTTGTAAGGTAAATACAAGTCTTCTAGTTCTGTCATTTCCCAGCTTGCTTCAATTTTTTGTCTGAGTTCACTCGTGAGTTTACCTTGCTCTTCAATAGATTTAAGTATGCTTTCTCGACGTTTATCTACTTCTTCTAATCGCTTTTGTTCTTTTTGGATAGCTGCAATTTGCACCTCATCTAAACCATTAGTTGCTTCTTTTCGGTATCGTGCGATGAAAGGAATAGTTGCTCCTTCTACGAATAGATGAACGGTGTTTTCTACTTGCTTTTGAGCGATATTGAGTGATTTGGCAATAATATCAATGTGTACAAGATTCATTATTAGTCGTTAGGATTTTATTTTTTTGTTTAGTTAATTACAACAAGGAGCAAAACAATCTAGCTAACAATACTAGATTGTTTGGGATAAAAGGGGATGCTAATACATACGATTTAGCCTTGAAAACCTACTAATTCAATATCGAAGATGAGTACAGAATATGGCGGTATAGTACCAACTCTACTTGCTCCATACCCTAAGTGAGCTGGAATGAAAAGCGTACCTTTTCCACCTTTTTGAAAGAGTTGTAGTCCTTCCTGCCATCCTTGAATCACTGAACCTAAGACAAAATTGACTGTTTGAGTGCCTTGTGTTTGGTCAAAAATAGCACCATTCAATAAATAACCTTTGTATCTGACATTGATGTTAGAGCTTAATGTAGGTGAACCTCCTTCTCCTAATGCTTCAATAATATAATACAACCCCGATGCAGTAGAATCGGCGGTCAAATTGTTGGCGGTCAAATAATTTTGAATCTTCTCTTTGTCTAATTCCTTGCGACGTTCTTCAGTGAGTACATCGAGTAGCATTATATCAAATGCCAGTACAGCGTTCGGGGGGATACTCCCTACTTGTGTTGGACCATAGCCCAAGTAGGACGGTATAAATAACTTGCCTTTTCCTCCTTTTTTGAAGTATTGCAAGCCTTCCTGCCAGCCAGCAATAACGCCACCTAATGCAAAAGTTATGGACTCCCCTGTAGCGGTTTGGTCAAACACTGTACCATCCAGAAGGTAGCCTTTGTAGCTCACTACAATTTCTAAATCTAGTGTTGGATTGTCGCCATCCCCTTCTTCCTCAATAATATAGTGCAAGCCAGATGACGATTCTTGAGCTATTAAATTATTGGCGTTGAGGTAGTTTTTTATTTTTTCAATATCCATTTCTAGTTGCTGTTCAAAAGTTACACTATCTTTAAGGCAAGCACTTAGTAGTACTGCACTAAGCAAACAAATGATAATTCTTTGAATCATAATGCGATGAATTTAAGTTGTTGTCAAAATAATATTTTGCAAAGTTAAAGACGAAAATTGGAAAAGTTTAGTCTGTCAAAGAGAACCGATTTATAACATTTCCGCCGAAGTGGCTTTCTTATTGGCCAAACCTAAGAATTGCATTTCATACAATTTTGCGTAATGTCCATTTTCGTTTTGCAATAGTGCTTCATGTGAACCCATTTCTTTAACTTCACCTTTATCCAATACTAAAATTCGATGCGCATGGCGAATGGTAGAAAGTCGGTGTGCAATAATAATTGAAGTGCGTTTAGCAATAAGCTGCTCTATGGCATATTGAATAACAGCCTCCGATTCAGGGTCAATGGAAGAAGTAGCTTCATCCAAAATCAAAATGTCGGGGTCAAAGACCAAAGCACGGACAAAGGAAATCAACTGGCGTTGCCCCATAGAGAGGGTAGCACCGCGCTCCATAACTTGATAATCGTAGCCATTGGGTAGCTTCATAATAAATTCATGTGCACCAATCATTTTTGCCGCTTCAATCACCTTCGTACTTGTGATGTCGCTATTGCGAAGCGTAATATTTTCCATTACGGAACCCGAAAATAAGAAAACATCTTGCAATACAATTGCTACCCTGCTTCGATAATCGGACAGGGCGTAGCCCTTTATGTTTTGTCCATCTACTCGAATTTCGCCTTTTTGAATGTCATAAAAGCGATTTAATAAGCTAATAATCGTTGTTTTTCCTGAACCTGTACTTCCTACAATTGCCAGTGTTTCACCAGGTTGAATATCGAAACTTATATTTTTGAGTACCCAATCTTCGTTGGTGTAGGCGAAAGAAACCGCTTTAAATTCGACTGCTCCTTGGAATCGAGTGGTTGGTAAAGTTCCATTATTTTCAATATGCTGATTCAAGTCGAGTACATCAAAGACGCGCTGTGCTGCCACTAAGCCCATTTGGAGCGTATTAAATTTATCGGCTAAAATACGCATGGGGCGGGTAAGCATCGAAAGATAAATAGGAAAAGCAATAAGTACGCCCAATGTAATTTGTTCATTTAGGGCTTGTCGAGTACCGAACCAAACTAGCAGTCCTAGTGCGGCTGCACTAATAATTTCAACCGCTGGAAAAAAAATAGCATAATAAAAAATGGCATCTAAATTGGCTTTGGTGTAGGAGCGATTGATGGTTCTAAACTTTTTGAGTTCGTCTTGTTCAGCGTTAAAGATTTGAACAGTACGCATTCCGCTAATTTGTTCTTGTAAAAAGGCATTCATTTTTGTAATCTCTGTACGCACTTGTTGATAGGAAATTTGCACTTTTTCTTTAAATAGGTAGGTAGCATAAATGAGCAACGGAAAGGTGGTTAACACGACTAAAGTAAGTTGCCAACTGGTATAAAACATCATAGCTAGCACTGCAATCAGGGTTAGAATATCAGCAATGATAATGATAATGCCTTCGGTGAATACATCTTTGACCTTTTCAATATCATTGATGGTTCGAGTCGTAGCACTGCCAATTGGTGTGCGATCAAAATAAGCTAGTTTGAAACTAATAATTTTTTGAAAAATTTTGGTGCGCATATCGCGAATCACATTTTGTCCTAACAGACTGGTAGAAAGCATGAACAAATAGCGAAGTAAAGATTCGAGTAGTAAAGTACCTAATACTATCCATGCTAAATAATATAAACCTTTCAAGTCGTTGGTGAAAACATACTCGTCCACCATTTTTTGGATAAGAAAAGGACGAAGGGTGGAAACAGGAGCAATCGCTAAGGCTAATATAGTTGCTCCCACAAATAGTAAGCGATAGGGTTTAGCCTCTGCTAAAACTCGGACAAGGAGACGAAGATTAACTTTATTTTGACTCATGTGTGATTTTGTTGTTACTTTAATGGCTTTAAGCGGCTATGCAGTAAACACAATCATTTGATTTTGGGTTCTCATGGAGGATAAAATAGATGTTGAAATGTAATTAGGAGGAACTACTTATAGTTTAATATCTAATTCTATAATGCTAATTTTTGACAATTATGTATTTGTATAATGTAACTTATAAAATTGACCATGCTATTGAAGAAGAATGGATGTATTGGATGCGCAGTACGCATATTCCGAGAGTGGTGCAGGTAGGTAATTTCTTAGGACATAGAATTTGTAAACTAATCGGCATGGAAGAAAACGATGGCATTACCTATGCTATTCAATACCTAGTACCTGATATGCCAACCTTTCAAACTTTTCAGCAACAACATCTTGCATTTATGAAAACGCTTCACGCTCGGCAATTTGGCAATCAATACATAGCGTTTAGCACTGTTTTAGAAATTATTGAGTGATTTCATTATATATTTAATTCATAGAGGGCGTAATGATTTTAAACTCGTTTAGCACAAATAATATAAAGTAACTAAGTGCTTACTTTTTGTTTTCTAAATTTAAAATTTGAATTTCTTCAAATAATCTATCTTCATCTCCTATGCGGTAGCGTCGTTTATGATAAGTTACTTTTCCTTCGGCATCAATAATAAAGGTTTGTGGAGTGCCATTTAAGCCACCCGGCATGATGTCCATGAATTGTTTTTCATAATCTATAAAGGCTTCAAAAGGATAATCTTTAGCTCGTTTATAAAAATCAGGTTGATAATTATCAAAATCTAAGGAAATAGCATAAAAATTAAAATTGGCTTCTTCCTTCCATTGCGCATATTTTTTTGTAATTGCGTCCAGTTCATATCTGCAAGGTACACAAGTAGTTAGCCAGAAAACTAAAACCGTAGGACGATCATTTTTAAGTAATACTTCTTTAGAAAGTATGGTATCGCCCTGCAAATTGATTAAAGGGATATTGTAAGGGTAAATAGTATCTCGTTTGGCAACGATAATATTTATTTTCTTACCATTGATTTCAATAGTTTTGACTCCTATTTCTTGAGAAAAGCTAGGGTTTGCTAAGGATAAAAGCACTCCAATAAAAATGATGATTCGATACATGGACTTTAAATTGTGATGCGAAGTTAGTATTCTTTTTAAGAAAAATAGAGCAAATACAGACCTATGCTACTTAATTACTATTTTTCAAATGACTTGGTATTAAAATTATGAATCTTTTTAGATATTTTATTAAAATTAAGAGACTAGC
>DAITMC010000134.1:0-9953 GCA_036835365.1 Saprospiraceae bacterium | reverse complement strand
CTTTCCTTAATTCTTATTGGGCAGATGGTATCATCATTTCCACGCCAACAGGCTCAACAGGCTACTCGCTAAGTTGTGGAGGTCCAATTATTTTTCCACAATCAGGCAACTTTGTCATCACGCCAGTAGCTTCTCACAACCTGAATGTCCGACCAATCGTGGTGTCAGACAACACGGTTATTTCTTTACAAGTAGAAGGGCGTGCGGATAATTTTCTATGTACTTTGGATTCTCGCTTTCGCACTATCACTTCCGACCATCAACTCGCTGTGCGCAAATGCGATTTTTCTGTAAAATTAGTTCGCCTGCCTGATTCTGACTTTCAAACGACTATCAACACTAAATTAGGCTGGGGATTAGACAAACGAAACAATGATTAAGTAATTTGAAGAAAAAATTAGCCTATCGCTTATTTTTCAATGATTTGAGGAGCTTAAACATATCGCCTTGTTTAGCAATTAAAGCTCCTTTTTCCAACAAGTCGAATATCTCCATCCTTTTTTCTTTTTTGTAAGGTCGCTCAGCAGCGTAAAGCTGCAAATCAGCTCCCGAGAGCTGCATTTGTTGAAGCATTTGCTCAGCGTTATTGTTTTTCGTAAAATCCAGTTGCGTACGTCCAACCACACGCACGCCAATCATTTCAATTTTTTCTTCAAAAAACTGGAACGTACGCAAATCCTGTGGCATTTTCCACTCCAAATATTCCACATCACCCAATATTTTATCAAAAACAATATCACTAAACAACGCCACAAGTTCGTTCACCTTTTGTGGCGCATCCTCTTTCCATCGCTCCCAATCGGATACCGTTACTTGCTGCACTGCCAAAAAACGCACAAATTCTTTTTCTAATTCCTTTAGTTCTTCTTTGTTTAAAGCTCTATATTTCATCTTAATAGTTTATGCCGCAATAATATACTTTTTCAACATGAACATAAATTTTGAAATGAGGTTACTTTTTTATTACTAAACATTTATTAAAACAACTGTCGTATTATGTTCGGATTATTCAAAAAGAAAACAGAAAAAGAGAAATTGCAAGAGCAATACAAGCAACTAATGGAAGAATCGTACAAACTTTCACATTCTGACCGCAAAGCAAGCGATCTAAAACGTGCAGAAGCAGAAGAAGTATTGAAAAAAATAGAAGCCATCGTGGACTAATTTTATTTGTATTTTTGTATAGATTTTTGATGCAGGTAGTTTGCACCAAAAATCTATAATCAATATTGAGTTAGCATAATTTAATAACTTATAAATGAAAAAAATACTTTACCTTACTTATTTCTCTTTGTTCCTATTAAGTTGTAAATCAGAGCAGAAAGTAAAAAGTAGTTATATACAACTACAAGGGGAAACGATGGGCACAACTTATAATATTAACTACGAAGGTAGTATAAACTACCAAAAAGGCGTTGATTCTGTATTAGTTATAGTGAACAGTGAAGTTAATACCTATGACCCTAACGCTACGATTTCTAAATTTAATCAGTCAGCAACTGGAATTGATTTGGAAGTAGCAATAGACGATGTTGAAAATAGTTTACACCCTAGTAGAAAACATTTTATTAAAAATTTTATAACGGCTAAGCTAATTTATGAAAAAACACAAGGTGCTTTTGACCCAACGGTGATGCCATTAGTAAATTACTGGGGGTTTGGTTATACCCCTAAAAAGCCCGTAGATGCGGTGGATACTATGAAAATAGACTCTTTAAAATCATTTATTGGGCTAAATAAAATAAGCTATGAAGGCACTCAATTAAAAAAATCAATAGCTGGCATTCAATTGGATTTCAGTGCTTTAGCTAAAGGTTATGGAGTTGATGAAGTAGGAAGATACTTAGAATCGAAAGGCGTTTACCATTATATGGTAGAAATTGGAGGCGAAGCTAGAGCCAGAGGAAAAAACAACAAGGGAGAATCTTGGAATATGGGGGTAAGCACTCCCGATGAAATGGCAAGAATAACGGCATTAATTGCCGCTATTCGATTAAATAATAAATCCATTGCTACATCAGGTAATTATAGAAATTACTATGAAATAAATGGTGTAAAATACAGCCATACGATTAATCCTAAAACAGGTTTTCCTGAGCGAAACAACTTATTAAGTGCTACCATTGTTGCAGAAGATTGTATGTTAGCAGATGCTCTAGCGACTGCTTGTATGGTGCTTGGCTTGGCAGATGCAAAAACATTAGTGACTGACCTCCAAAATGTAGAAGCATATTTTATATATAGCAATCAGAATGGCGAAATGGAAGCCTATCTAACATCAGGTTTGAAAGATAGCGTTAAATCGTTTTAGTATTTTATTAAAAAATATATCAACTAGCGTATATTCATCTAAAAATAAAAAATATAATGGAATTTAACTTAGAGCGTGATTTGTGTTTTTTTGATATTGAAGCCACGGGCTTGAACGTAGTGAAAGATCGGATTATGCAAATTGCCATTATAAAATATTTTGCTAGCGGCAAAGCACCTGAAGAACTATCCATGCTGATTAATCCAGGAATACCGATGTCTATGGAAGCCTTTGGTGTACATGGTATTTCGCCTAAAGATGTAGCCAACAAACCTACTTTTCAGCAGGTGGCAGATAAAATTTATCGTTTTATCGGCGATGCAGATATTGCTGGTTATAATTCTAATCGCTTCGATATTCCTATGCTAATGGAAGAATTTGCGCGTGTAGGTATTGATTTTGATGTGGAAAAACGAAGACTGATTGATGTGCAGCGTATTTTTTATAAAATGGAACCCCGTACCTTAAAAGCAGCTTATAAGTTTTATTGCAAAAAAAATCTAGAATCTGCTCACGATGCACTGGCTGATGTGCGTGCCACAGTTGATGTATTTAAAGGCCAACTTGAATTGTATAAAGATGAAGCATACGAAGATGAAGATGGTGGAATCACAAAACCAATAAAAAATGATATAAAAGCATTGCACGAATTTACCAATGACCAAAAGTTTATAGATGTTACTCAGAAATTAAAATATAATGAAAAGGGGGAAATTGTTTTTAGTTTTGGAAAATATATGGGTCAGCCAGTGGCAGCATCTCTATTGAAAGACAAACAATATTATCATTGGATTATGGAAAAAGAATTTTCAGTACAAGTAAAGCAAACTGTTAAGAAATTAGTGAAAGAATATGAAAAATCTATTCGCGATAAAACACAGTAGTTTTTTAATTTTTATTAGTTTAATTTTTATTTTTATAGCCTGTTATGAAAATAGAGAGGGCTGCTTGGACGTAAATGCCACTAATTTTGATGTAAGTGCAGATCTTAGATGTGCTGATTGTTGTACCTATCCATTGCTTAGGCTAAATATATTGCATCGAATTAAAGATGCTCAACTAGATACATTTTATAATTTAATGATTGACCAAGCTATTACTTTAGATAGTATCCACTTTTTTACTATTAAAAATATTCGCTATTATATTTCTGATGTTAAGTTAAAGCGTGCTGACGGGACTTTGGTGGGTGTTAACAATGAGATTGAACTTTCTATTACAGCACCTAATTCAGATACGATACCCTTTTTTGAAGAAGATAATTTTGCTTTAATTAGTCGCAGAACACCCCGCAATAGTAATATCGGGACGCTAAGCCAAAACGGCGATTTTGTAGGTGTGCAGTTTAAGATAGGATTAGCCGAAAACATCAATCAAACCAATCCGAATTTAGTTCCTTTGACGCATCCGTTACACATTTCAGGGGAAATGTATGATACCCTATCGAGTAACTATATTTTCAATCAAATAGAATTATTTAGAACAGCAGAAGTGGATACTACCCCTACTGTGGTTAATATTATTGGAGATAAGTACATGGAAATCATTGACCTAGACTTTCCATTTAATACAGACATTGGTTTTAACATTACCCTTACGATTCGAGTGGATTATCGAGAATGGTTCAAACAAATAGACATCGAAAATGAAACTATTGAAGATTTTGTGACAAAAGTTACAGCAGGATTAGCAAATTCGTTCCAACTTGTAAGCGTCAATAAAAGTGTTAATTAATGAACCAAATAAAACACAATAGACGTTAATAAAGAATTAATTTTCATCAGTTTTGAGTTTAAAAGTGAATAATTATGAAAAAAATTGTCATTCTAACATTGACTTTGTTTGCGCTGACAGGCGCAGTTTCCTCTTGCGAAAAAAATGCAGATAACGATACAGAAACAGGGACTTTATATCTTCAATTTCAGCTAACTTACGGTGGTGAGCCATTGCATATGTTTGAGCGTTTTACTTATGCCAATGGTGCATCTGTGTTTATTGATCGCTTTAATCTATTTATCTCTGAGGTGAATTTGGTCAATAGCACAACAAAACAAGCTATCGAAGACATCGCATGGTTAGATTTTTCAGGAAGCCAAGATAAAGCATCGGCTAAAGCCGGAGTACAAGTAGAAATACCAAAAGTACCTGTGGGACAGTACAATTCTTTAGAAATTGGCTTAGGGGTTTCTCCTGCACTTAATTCAACTACGCCCTCGAATTACAGCGCTAGCCATCCTTTAGCCAATAACTATTGGGAACAATGGAATAGCTACATTTCTATGGTGATAGAAGGCAAGACAGACCTGACAGGTGGCACAAAACACGACTTGATTTTGACTTACCACGTAGGCACTAACGAAGCCTACAGCCGTGTTAGTTTAGAAGATAACTTCTCGATTAAAAGTGGAACAAGCAATGTTATTCCACTCGAAATTGATTTGAAAAAGATATTGACTAAGGAAGGACAACATTTGGATATTGAACAATTTCCGAGAGATCACTCTACTCGACCAGAAGTATTTGACTTCTTGCGTCAGAATTTGTCGAGTGCAGTAACTTTACAAAACAAGTAATTTTTTAGACCAAATATGACAACATAAGATATTGAATAAATGAAATACAACAGCATTAATATACTA
Organism: Saprospiraceae bacterium; assembly: GCA_036835365.1. GTDB lineage: Bacteria > Bacteroidota > Bacteroidia > Chitinophagales > Saprospiraceae > JAAUTG01. The sequence goes on along the minus strand of DAITMC010000134.1, from coordinate 5,003 downwards.
TTGCTTACACTTGCATTTCTACTGAGTTGCTCCGGAGATGAATTGGTTATGAATGATGTACTGAAAGAACAAACCATAGCAGCAACATACGCTCCAGAGGCTTACGAACTGAATATACCGAAATGGCTACCAGAAATGGAGATACCTGAGGACAATCCTTTAACAAAAGCAGGTGTGGCACTTGGGAGATATTTGTTTTACGACCCCATTCTTTCTTTAGACAGCACCATTTCTTGTGCTAGCTGCCACCTTCCAGAGCTAGCGTTTGCTGACCCTAATCGTTTAGCCGTTGGTATCGGTGGTGCCATAGGTGAGCGTCATGCCATGTCCCTTGTCAATGTTGGGTTTTACACAAAAGGGCTTTTCTGGGATGGTCGTGTAAAAACACTGGAAGAGCAAGCGCTTATACCGATAGAAGACCACCGAGAGATGAATGAAAACTGGGAACAAGTAGAAAAAAAATTGGCCCGCCATCCAAATTATCCTAAAATGTTTAGAGAGGCTTTTGGCATTGAGTATCCAAGTCAAATTACTAAAGAACTCACTACCAAAGCGATAGCACAATTTGAACGCATACTGGTCAGCGGGCAATCTCGCTTTGACAAAATTGTATTTGAAAATGATTTAGACGCTGGCTTCCTCACCGATTCAGAAGAAAGAGGTCGTGTACTCTACTTTTTTGAAGAATCGCAAGTGCTAGAACATCCTGGCTGTTCCCATTGCCACAACGGACCACTCTTCACAGATAATGCCTTCCGCAACAATGGTATTGAGCGCGTTAGTTCATTGAATGATTTCCCTGATAAGGGTTTTGGAGCGTTTACTAAACGATTAGGTGACAATGGTAAATTTAGAGTGCCCACTTTGCGCAATATTGAACTGACCGCACCTTATATGCACGATGGACGTTTCCAGACGCTCGAAGAAGTCCTAGACCACTATAGCTCAGGGGGACATTTCGCAGAAAATTTAGATGCTAATATCCTTCCTTTCACCCTTTCCGCACGCGATAAGCAAGACCTTATTAACTTCCTAAAAATGTTGACCGATACTAGTTTTGTCCATAATCCCGACTTACAAAACCCATTTAAGTAAGCAAAAAAAATCTAGCCCACCTCTATATGCGTGTGCTAATTATCAATATCATCTTATGCTAGTATCAAGTAAGCTATTTTTTTACACCAATAACCAAAATCAATGAATCGTTACTTTATGCGTACAAGCAAAAGACTCCCCTGTTGGAAGAAAAACAATACCTTCTTTTTGTCTAAAATCCCAACTAGCAGTCGTTGTATCTGCTACGCCAAACCAAGGCTCTAGGCAAATAAACGGCGCATCCGAGCTCTTTGACCAAATACCCAAATAAGGAAATCCTTCGAAATCAAAGGTCAAGATACGTTTATGCTGACCATTCATTAAGGATACCTTGCTGGATTTGAGGCGATGGAAAATAAGCGCATCTTGGTCAAATAAATTATCGCTAATTCTAATTCGGTTATCGCCATTCAATACTTTTCGTCTTACGCCATTGCGCAAACCATCCTCAATAAGCTCACGCGTAGCATTTTCTATTTCAGGAAATAACAAATAATAATCCGAACGCTTTTCACCTGTTTTCAATGGGCATTTGAAGGAAGGATGACCACCCAATGAAAAGTAAATGGCTTGTTCATCCTTGTTAATAACAGTATAAGTGATTGATAATGTGCTGTTTTTAATTTCATAACTAGCCTGCAATTCAAAATGATAAGGATACATTTTCAGCGTTGCTGAGTTGCTGGAGGCACTCAACACGACTTTGTTCTCTTTATGTGCTATCACCTGAAACATTAAATCTCTAGCAAAACCATGTTGCCCCATTTCAAAGTATTGTTGGTCAATTCGGTATTGATTGTTCTTCACTTTTCCAACTATCGGAAAAAGAATAGCCGAATGTCTAGCCCAATATTTCGGGTTAGCATCGCCTAAATATTCTTGTCCAAAAGAATAAACACTGGCTAATTCTGCTCCTTTTTGATGAATACCTGCACTCAGAATTTCATTAGAAATGGCTAAACGGCTCATATATTTTTTAATTTTGGTGAAATATAAAGCGTTATATTTACAAATAAAAAACTTTTGCCACATAATCCTATTGAATGATTTGAGGATAAGCAACTTGTTCTACATTGCCCTCGTACTAACGTAAAATAATGATCTATTCTATGAAACTTGCTATAACTACACTGCTACTCCTTTGTTGTTATTACATCACACAAGCGCAACAAGAGCCAAACATTACAACCTATCTATTCAATGCGCTCTCCTTTAATCCAGCATATGCTGGTAGCAAAGGCTATTTGAGTAGTAATCTGTTACACCGAAGCCAGTGGATAGGCTGGACGGATAACAACTCTAAACCACCCACCCACCAAATATTAACCCTCCACTCCCCTATCGGCAATAGCAAAAGAGTGGGTGTAGGGCTAAATTTACAAAACTATAGAGCGGGCGTTACCAATACCACTTCGATTAATCTAGCGTATGCCTATCGCATATCGCTGCCCATTGGCGTACTATCGGCGGGCTTACAATCGGGAATAGTCGCTTGGAGTGGCAACTGGAGCAAACTTACGTTTCAAGATGGCATTCAGGCTGATCCTGCTTTTGTGGGAGGCAATCTTAATAACACATTCACTAACTTTGGTGCTGGGGTCTATCTTGAAGCCAAAAAATACTATATCGGGGTGTCCTATCCGCGTTTGCTTCATTTGGACATATCTTCCAATGAGGACTACATCGCTAATCCTGACGTTTATGCGCGGCTTTATCGTCAAATGTACCTCATGGCAGGTGGTGTAATCCCTATTTTTTCAGAGCAAATGATTTTTAAACCATCTTTATTGCTCCGAAAAGTAGGGACACTCGGCAAAGGGAATCCGCAGCGACCAAGCGTTGCTACACCAACGTCTATGGATTTGGACATTTCCTTATTCTTTTTGCAGACCTTTTGGATAGGCACAAGTTACAGAACCACGTTAGAAAGCACTTTCGGGAATTCCACCTCTGACGATTCGATGAATGTTTGGGCTGCCTTTTATTTGAATAAAGGCGTAAAATTAGGAATGGGCTACGATTTTTCACTTACTGCATTGAAAAATTTTAACAGCGGCTCGCTAGAAATCATGATCGGTTACGATTTTAACTATACTATTTCTAATGTTCAAAGCCCAAGGTATTTTTAGTGTCAAAAAAAGTTGTATCTTTGTTATTCTTATGTCATAAGAAAAAAAATGCTTACCTATTTGTTTTTTTCTAAAAAGTTATTGTATATTTGCATCGCTTTATAAGAAAAGCATAAAGAAATCACGAAATGATTCCGTAGCTCAGCTGGTAGAGCAATACACTTTTAATGTATGGGCCCTGGGTTCGAATCCCAGCGGGATCACGTAAAGTCCTTGAAGATGAAACCATCTTCAGGGGCTTTTTAGTTTTGAATTCTCTTTACCTTACATTGATAAATTGACTATTAGTGAGCAAAATACTACTACTTTTGCTCACTGAATTTGTACTTTATTATTTATACTTTCATTCCATTTTTTCAGTGCCCCCTTTTTTATATGCTTTCCATTATGAACAACCTTCTGGTAAATTTCTCTCCAATTATGTTTACGTTTTTTTTTGAATAGACAATTACTTTTTTTATACTTTTCATCAGGAAATTAGTTAACTATTCTTATTAAGTTGGTATAATAGCTTGTCGTTTTGGTCAACCACGAGTGTAACAACTGATTACTTTTTTTACAATTTTTCGGTATTTAGATACACTCTTGGACAAGTTTGAGCAGAAAGATTAGAAAAAATAAAGAATAGTTAGCATATTACTTCGAGCAATAGAGAAGATGTCAACCATGGTAGAGAACTATAAACTAACAGCCGAGGAATTACAAGTAGTTAAAGCAGAGGCATTCGAGTTACTTGCTCCCCAAAATGCTATTGAATATGGAATGCTTCAGCATCCTTCTTTTTTAACAGGTTTAAACTGGGGGTTTCCACGCTATGGGCATCCAGAAGGAAAGGTCATTTACCACGTTCAAGAAGTGCTAGCTAATGTAGCATCCATTCCTGATATTTCTGATGCAGACCGAGCAAGATTGAGAACGATTGCCTATGTGCATGATACTTTTAAATATTTAGAAGACAGAAGCCGACCTAGAGACTGGAGCAAGCATCATGCTATCTTAGCAAGGAATTTTGTGGCACAATACACCAGCGATCATGCCGTGCTTGAGGTTACAGGGCTTCATGATGAAGCGTATTACACTTGGCGCTTTATAGAACTCTATCAAGAACCTCAACAAGGATTTATTCGTAAACAAGATCTGATAGCGCGGCTTGGTCATCACTTACAACTCTATTATTTGTTTTTTAAATGTGACACTAAAACAGGAGACAAAGTACAAGCACCATTATTATGGTTTGAAAACAACTTTGAAGGTATTAAAATTATACATTTCTGATAAACCTAATTGTAACTTTTATAAATATGAGAATCTATTATTTTTTCTTTATACTTTTATTCATTAGTTGTGCTAATGAGACCAATACATCAGGCGAAGCACTTCCCAATACGCCAGAAGCAGTGGTAAGGGCTTATCAAGCCTTTTTGGATACAAATGAATTTGAAAAAGCAAAACAATTAAGTACCGAAGCTGAAAAAGAGCGATTAGATGCTATTTCTACTATTATTTCTACAGAGCCAAGAGACTCTACTATTTTTAGTACCGTTTTTTTGGAAATTAATTGTAGCGCCGATAAAGATAAAGCATTATGCGCCTGCTTAGTAGAAGATTTTGAGGAAAAATATAGGGATACTTTTCATCTTGTGAAATTAAAAGGACAGTGGCTGATTGACGCAACGGAAGATGTATTTAATATAGAAAGTGATACTATGTTTGATGATTTTATAAATGATATGATGAATGAACCTTCTAATGAAAACGATTAGAGACTAAAGGTGATAG
>DAITMC010000133.1:0-9959 GCA_036835365.1 Saprospiraceae bacterium | reverse complement strand
ACCTGAGAATGTATAATACCATCGTTGAGCTTATACAAATTTTCGAGTAGCCAAAGACAAGCGGTACAATGAATACTAGGCAGATGAAAACTTATCTTAGTTTGCTGCTCATCTGAAAACTCAATTAGTTTTTGAATCACCTCTGGATCGTCCAGATAGTCGTATCGCTGTTGGATACGTCCTTTCAGGGAAATACCCGCTTTTTCGTCAATTTTATAATAAGCACATAAATCTTGTTCATTCAGAATATCATACACCATTTTACAACCTTCGCAGCAAAAATATTTGTCTTCTATATGTATAGTGGTACCTTGACATTCCTCCCCACAATGTTGGCAGTGCACCTTACTGGCATATGCGATGTCTGTTTTTTCTACTATTGCATCCATGAACCAAAAATGAAAGAATTTACACCATTGCAAAATGACGAAAGTCATAACAAGCATTGAGAATACTCAGCTATTAGGGAAAAAGCAACATTAAAGGAAAGAAAATAGATTCGGTTGCTCTGTTAAGCCTTTAAAGACTATCGGCTGGAGCGTTTAATTGGGTAGCATTAACTACTAACCAATTAAACTTAATACTACATAAAATCCACTACTTAGTCAACAATAGCACACCAGAAGCCATAAATTTGTATTCTCTTTTTGGTTCAGTTATTTTAGCAATTTCCTCTTCAGATGCCCCCTTATCTTCCGCATAATGTCTTAATTCGTCCACCGATGTAACCTCCTGAAAAGCAAGACCTTCCATAATGATTTCTTTACCAGAAATATCTTTTGGTACAAAAAAACCATAGTCTTTAAATTTGACAAATACTGTTTGTGCCTGTGCCTTATCGTCTGTAATTGTCATCCAACAGCCTTTTGCTTGGCAAACTTCTTGCACTGTACCACGCACTTTAGTTACTATGGAATCTTGATTGCTAAGTTGAGTAAACAACTCATTAACAGTTAGTGCATTAGCTGTGGTAATTGCCTCCCCAAAGGTGTTCTCTGTAGAAGGAGCGGTTAGTACAGCTTCTGCCTGGTTACTTGTTGGTTTGCAAGCAAATAGCAATCCAATAAACATAAATGATAAGATTGTATTTTTCATGTTTTAAAATATTTTATTTACAAAATTAGTAATTTTAGTACACTTTTGTAATAGTTGAACGTCGAATGAAAGTAAGGAAATTTTATTTTGATGTTAATGACCATTATAGAAATCTTAAAATTGTTGAAAACAAGTGGGCTGAAAACAATAAAGCCGATGTTGCACTGTTTTATTGATGGCAGTTACATCCAATATTATTTGAAAAAACCGATTTTCACTATGAGTAAGTTAAAAGTATTTATCATATCAATGGTGGCGATGAGTAGCCATTTTTCACTTACCGCCCAGAAGTGTATTGAGGGAGATTGCGTTAATGGTAAGGGGACAATGCTCTATCCAAGTGGATCAAAGTACATCGGTACGTTTAAAGATTCAAAAATTGAGGGGCAGGGCATCCTTTATTTTGTTAACGGCGATAAGTACATTGGCGATTGGGAAAACCAATACCGTCAAGGAAAAGGAAGATTGGTTTATAAAGATGGCAGTCAATATTTTGGGGAATTTAGCCAAAATGAACTACAAGGCTTCGGTAAAATGAGCTATGCTAACGGCAGTCAATACGAAGGGCAATGGCTCAACGGGAAACCTGATGGAGAAGGAAAATATCGCTCTTCGGATGGTGATGTGTATGAAGGTGAATTTAAAATGGGCTTGTTTGATGGTCAAGGCAAGATGCAATACGTCGATGGCACACGCTACGAAGGAAATTGGCAGGAAGGTAAAAAACACGGCAGAGGCATACTGATTAACACCTATGGTGATATTGTGGAAGATGAATGGATTGAAGATCGCTTGGCAGTAGAATTGATTGGAACAAGAAAATCTACCGATGCAAGTGCTGATGCTGAATGGAGCGATGCTTTTGCCCCTGTGATTGATAGAAGTGAAGAAGTAAAAATCTGGGCAGTGTTGGTGGGGGTAGGTAGTTATGAACATATGCCTTCTTTGCGTTTCACGGATGATGATGCCTATCATTTGTATGCGTTTTTGAAAAGTCCAGAAGGAGGCGCTTTACCCGACCGCCAAGTACGCGTTTTGATTGATGAAAATGCAACTTATCGAAATATTTTATATACCATCAAAAGGGTGCTGCACCAAGCAGACGATAACGATGTGGTTATTTTTTATTTTTCTGGACATGGGTTTGAATCTTCTTTTTTACCCGTAGATTACGATGGTTCAAAAAATGAATTGCAACATAGTGAAATTCAAGCCCTCATTAATGCCAGCCAAGCCAAACATAAAATTGTAATTGCTGATGCTTGCCATGCGGGAGGTTATCAAAACTTCCGCTCTGGCAATGTAGATGGTGCCCTCGCACGCTACTATAATGCGTTTCGTGATTCTAGAGCAGGTACGGCACTTTTGCTTTCTTCCAAAGAAAAAGAATATTCTTTGGAGGATGGTGGTTTGCGCTCGGGTGTGTTTAGTTACTTCATTATCAGAGGCTTAAAAGGCGAAGCAGATAAGAATAAAGACAAAATAATAACCATACAAGAACTATTCAATTTTGTACGTGAAAATGTTCGATACTACACAGCCAATATGCAAACACCGCTATTAATAGGTGATTTTGACCCTAATATGCCCTTAGCAGTAATGAGGTAGTGGGTACTTGAACACACCCACTACCAAGCACCGAGTATCCAGCACCCATCACCGAATATTCGTTTGAGTGGTTAGGTTGAAATTTAAAGGTCAATGTAATTGCCTAAGTAGAGCGTCCAGTCGTAATCTTTAAAGGATAAACTCGGGTTGCTATCTTCAGGGATTACTTTATATTTTTTTAAAAAATTGTTCTTTGCCCCTTTCAAGCCACCAAAATCACCTCTAAACCAACTAAATAGTGCAGTTACATAAACTTTATTTTCTTCCGCCTTGTATGTTGAAGTCTCATTCAAGTAGGCTTTACTACTTTTATCCAATTGCTCGTCAATTCTGCTAGCGTTGTAAGTAGCCACTGGAGGACAACTTTTTGCACCACAATTTAGCGCAAAGTGAATGCGACCATCTCTTTGGCGTACGCTTAATTTTTTTTCGTATTTAGATACAAATAGTTTAGGCAATAGACCAAGTGCTAATTTTGCCCTTGAACCCCTAATAATGCCGTGTTCAATATTATCAAAACTCAATTTTTCCCCTGCAATGGTGATGCGAGGCGTAGAAAAAAAGTCGCCTCGATTGTCAAATAGTTGAGGGCTTTTAGTTAGTACCAGTTGTACTTGAGCATTATATACATTCATCCAGAAGGCCTTTCTTTTATCGTCATTATCCAACTGATGGACTAAATCGTCAAGGCTAATTTCTGCTAACTTTGTTTCTATATCTTCGACAGCACGTTGATACCTTGCTGCTTCAATTAATTCAATGGAGAGCTGAAGTACATCCATATTTGTATAATTTTGCGTATAGGCATCATTACAAGCAATGAGCATAAAACTCATAAAAAAAAGTGATAAATTCATAAATCAGTGTTTTGATAAATTTTGTATCATACATACGCATATCTTTTATCAACAGTTTTACAGGAGATTAAATTATGCTATTAAGTATCGTCATCCCGACATTAAACGAAGAAGAAAATATAACGACACTCGTTCCTTACCTATGGCAATATGGACATCGAGGAAATACAGAAATTATTGTAGTGGATGCGGTTAAGAGTACCGATAATGGCTGCAAAGTAGCTGAATACTGTGGTGCTAAAGTAATTAAAAGTGAAATATGTTGTAGGGCAGTACAACTCAATTTAGGTGCTCAACAGGCACAGGGTGAGATTTTGTATTTCATTCATGCGGATGTGATTCCGCCAGAAACTTATTATAAAGACATTATAAAAGCCGTTCAAAAAGGTAAGGATTGGGGATTTTTTAGTTATCAATTCAATTCTAAAAAATGGTTATTAAAGCTCAATGCCTATTACACTCGTTTCAATGGTTTATTTTCAGGTGGTGGAGACCAAACGCTATTCATAAAAAAAAATATTTTTAATCAGGTAAATGGTTTTAGAGAAGATTATAAAATAATGGAGGATTTTGAATTGACTCGTCGCTTAAAAGCGCAACAATTTCCTTTTTGTATTATCAAAAACGATGTTCTTATTTCTGCTAGAAAATATGATAAAAATAGTTATATTAAAGTGAATTTAGTCAATTTTTGGGTCTTTATGCTCTTTCTAAGAGGTTGCGCTCAAGATAAAATCATTCAAGTTTATAAAAAATGGATTTTGTAATTAATTTCCAGTATCATTTTGAATGGTTATTGTTTTAAGCGATTTAAGTTGAACGTTGTTTTTTCTGTAAGAAATGCCGCTTCTAATGTAGTCAATGCTGATGATGTCGCCAGGTCGGTAACGAGCAACTTGCTCTTGTAACTCTGGGATAGAGGTTACTTTTACGTTATTGATAGCAATAATTACATCATTGGGTTCAAGTCTTGCATCCGAAGCTGTGGTTCCCTGATTCACAGATTGCACCAGTACACCTTCCACTTTTTCTAATTTCAAATCTTTAGCTATAGTGCCATTTACATCGCCTATGACCACACCTAGCACCGCCCGTTGCACTTCGCCAAATTCGCGCAAATCGCTAGCTACTTTTATCACCAAATTAGAGGGAATAGCAAAAGAAAATCCTTCGTAACCTCCTGTTTCTGAAATAATGGCTGTATTAATACCTACCAATTCACCCTTAGCGTTCACCAGTGCTCCACCACTATTGCCAGGATTGACCACTGCATCAGTTTGAATAAAACTCTCGATACTGAATTTTCGATCTTTCAAAATTTGAATACTTCTAGCTTTAGCACTCACAATACCCGCAGTTACACTGGAAGTTAAGTTAAAAGGATTCCCTACTGCCAGTACCCACTCGCCCACTTTCAATTCATCGGAATCGCCCAATCGTAAAGGCGTAAGATCATTGGTATCTACTTTCAAGAGTGCCAAGTCTGTGTTGGGGTCTTTTCCGACCAAAGTGGCTTTCAGTTCTCGCTTATCGGCTAAAACTACTTCAAAAGAAGTGGCATTTTCAACCACATGATAATTGGTAACAATATAGCCGTTCTTGAAAATAACTACACCAGAGCCTGCCGAAATACGATAATCCCCGTTGTAAACCACAATACTTACCACAGAAGAAGTTACGATTTTGGTAACCGCTGAAAAATCTTTAAGCTCATTGTAGGGCGGGCTATTGACTTTATTGACTAATTGTGTAGTCGTTTCAGAAGGATGATAATTTACTTTTTCCTTATGTTGAACCCAGTATAAAGTGGTTAAACTTGTAATAAAAGCAGTGATGAGCGCAACAAAAAATGTGATGAAAATATGTTTTTGCATAGTGCTTTAAGTTGAGCTATTTATTCTAAAGAAGTGTGTGTATTCAAAAAATTACACATACCGACCTTTGTTTAACGATATATTACGACGTTAAGGTATATTGTTCTGATAAGTTTTTAAGGTAAACATAACAAACTTTTAATGAATTCATAGTTTTTAAATTAAGAAGATTTATCACGATAGTTTGACTTTACGAAATCAACCTTCTGTCTGATATTGTTGTACTCTTAACGTTCAAGTTACATTAATTGCTATTTTTGTGATAAAGCTTGTATTTCTGGATACTAATTTAAGAAAACCATTCTGAAAATGACAAAAGATTATCTACACACTGTGAGTATAGACGGCAATTCAACTTTAGATGACACCTTTTTGCGCCAAGTCAGAGAAGATTATTGGATATGCCGCCTAAGCAGAGAAGTCAGCCTTCTTGGGAGAAGAGAGGTGCTAAGTGGAAAAGCAAAATTTGGCATTTTTGGGGATGGAAAAGAAGTAGCACAAGTGGCCTTGTCCAGAGCCTTCAAAAAAGGCGATTGGCGAGCGGGATATTATCGAGACCAAACAATAATGTTTGCTCTAGGACTTTCAACAGTACAAGATTTTTTTGCTCAATTGTACGCTGATACACAGCATGATAAGTTTAGTGGCGGACGACAAATGAATGGCCATTATGCGACACCTACCATTGATGAAGCAGGAAATTGGTTAAACTCAACAGAACTACACAATATTTCTGCTGATGTTTCTTGCACCGCCGGGCAGATGCCCAGAGCCGTAGGATTGGCGTTTGCCTCAAAATTATTTAGAAAAAATCAGGCTTTATCCGATTTAAAGCACTTTTCTAACAACGGTAACGAGGTTTGTTTTTGTATCATCGGCGATGCTAGTACCTCAGAAGGCGTATTTTGGGAAGCCATGAATGCGGCTGGTGTTTTACAAATTCCATTAGCGGTCTCTGTTTGGGATGATGGTTACGGCATTTCCGTGCCAATTGAATATCAAACGACTAAAGCAAGTATTTCAGCAGCATTAAGTGGATTACAACGTGATGAAAAACATCAAGGAATTGATATTTACACGGTAAAAGGCTGGAATTACTTGGATTTGCGAGCAGCATACGACAAAGGCATTCAAAAAATGAGACAAACCCACATTCCTGCCCTATTTCATATTCAGGAATTGACGCAGCCACAAGGACACTCTACTTCAGGCTCGCATGAACGCTACAAATCAGATAAAAGACTGGCTTGGGAAAAACAATATGACTGTTTGACACAAATGGAAAATTGGATGCTCAGCGAGGGCATCGCAACGCAAGAAGAATTGATGCAATGGCAACAAAAAGCAAAAAAAGAAGTCAGAGAAGCACGCGACCGCGCCTGGGAAGCCTATATCCAACCGATTCAACAAACTAAAACTACTGTGCTTCAACTGTATAGCAATGCTTTATCTAGCGTAACATCAGCTCAAGCAAAACCTATATTGCAAAAGAAAATGCAGGAACTGAAAAACCTGCGCACGCCTTTCTTGAGTGAAATTGTGCAAAATGTAAGGCAAAGTTATTTTGCTTTGCAGCGAAACGCTATGGCAGAAGCCAAACCCATAAAGCAATGGTTGAATCAAGCCTATGAAAAAGCAACTGACGATTACGCCACTCATTTATATTCGAACTCCGCTGCGGCAGCTACCAAAATAGCGGAAATAAAGCCTAAATACACTAAAAATTCGGAAGAAAAAAATGGCTATGAAATCATAAACACTTTTTTTGATAACGTATTGGAGCGAGACAAACGCATTGTCGCTTTCGGAGAAGATGTCGGTAACATTGGTGATGTCAATCAAGGATTTGCTGGGCTACAAAAAAAATACGGCGAAGACCGCGTTTTTGATACCGGCATTCGAGAATTAACAATCATGGGGCAAGCCATTGGTTTGGCTATGCGCGGATTGCGCCCTATTGCCGAAATTCAGTATTTAGACTATCTCGTTTACGGTTTGCAGCCCCTCACGGATGACTTAGCCTGCTTGCGATGGCGAACCGACGGCAAGCAACAAGCACCCCTCATCATCAGAACGCGCGGACACCGATTGGAAGGTATCTGGCATGCAGGTTCACCCATTGGCATGATTATCAATGCACTACGTGGAATGTGCATTCTCGTGCCTCGCAACATGACACAAGCGGCGGGTATGTACAACACCATGCTGCAATCAGATGACCCTGCCCTAATCATAGAATCGCTCAACGGCTATCGCCTAAAAGAATTAATGCCCGATAATATTGGTCAATATACCGTTCCGATTGGGCAGGTTGACCTCCTCCACAAGGGCAGCGACGTTACCCTCGTTACTTATGGTTCTTGTGTGCGCATTGCGGAAAAAGCATTGTATATGCTCCGTGAACATGGTATTTCAATGGAACTAATTGATGTACAAAGTCTTGTGCCTTTTGATCTTTCCAATATGATTGTTCAATCCTTGAAAAAGACTAACCGTGTTATCTTCATGGATGAAGATGTGCCTGGTGGAGCTACTGCCTATATGATGCAACAAGTGTTAGAACAGCAAAAAGGCTACCAGTTCCTAGATGCTTCGCCACTAACGATTACCGCCAAAGCCCATCGTTGCCCTTATGGTTCGGATGGCGATTACTTTACGAAACCCAACGCCGAAGATGTCTTTGAGGCCGTTTATCAGTTAGTAATGGAATAGTGAAAAAATGTTAAGCATTGATAGTCAAGTGTTTAACTCGATAAAAAATAGCTATCATCACCTCAGAAAAGGAATTGCTAAGAGAACATAGCTGCATAGGCAAAAGCACTACAAGAATTGAACTACCTGTTCTACCCACTTATAAGAGCATAAAGCAAACAAAAAATACAAGGTCTTAAATTTTGCTCACAGGGCGGAGACCTTATGAAAAAGAAGACTATTTTTATTTTGTTTTTCCTAGTGAAAAAATACCGCCAAAAAAAATAGAAGGCAGAAAACAATATTTTTATGAAGATTTTTTGATGAGTGTAAATTTTTTACACTCCCATCAAAGATATTTGCCATAGAAAACGTTTTCAAAGGACGATGCCGAAAACCTTTGAAGAGCGTAGATATGAATTTTTTTAAATCAATATTATGAAATTTGAGCAATTGACTTCGGATAGATTCAAAGCGTTTGAGCTATCAGATATTGTTAATTTAGCTAGAGTGCTGGGTGGATCGGGTTCTTCATATCCTGGAGAAACAGGAACAAATACTCCACCTTATGGAGATAGTGATCAGATAAAAGGTGGTACTATTTCGGAGACACAAAATGGTTCGCACCAACGAAATGATGGATTTAAATAGTTGGTAAACCACCAAAATGAAGACGATGTCTTTTTTTTGTCAATGAATGTAAAAATAATCTATATTTCATTGATTTAGAAGCTACTTGACATTGTAGAGTTAAAAAAGATAGTTCAATAATCACAGTATTGATATCCAAGATAAATTTAGAACATTACAGAATTACAGTAAAGATGTAATATTGATGTAAAAATAATATGTATCTCTTGCGAACATAGATATAATTATTTAAAACTATAGAGTATTTAGAAAATATAATTCAAAGCTATTAATAATGTGAATACGCGCCTATTACTGGTGAGTGGAGTGAATGGAAAAATGATAACTTAAAACTGGAAATTTTTAATTCATTAACACATAAAAGATGAAGACTTATATATGTACATTAATCTTGTTTTTAGGCTTTCTATTTATTAGCTGCAGAAGTGATTACTCATACGAACCTAAACATCTTAGGAAACTTTCGAGTGAGGAACTGATTGAAAGAGCTAGAATGCGCAATCCACCAAACATATATGAACTAACCTACAAAAATCAGAAAGGAGAGGTTATCACAAGAGATTCGCTTGAAAAGATTAATAAATTCGATGAATTGGCTTTCGACGACTATGTAGATAAAAATGGAGTAGTTCGAGAAACAATAGTTAGAGAAGCAACAGAAGAAGATAAAGTAATTACAGAAAAAATAAAATTAGCCTGTGAGCAAGGGCCTATCATTCGTAAAATGACAATCAATTGCAGTGATTTATCTGAGATAGGTTGCTTATTGGATCAAGCATACGACGCAGATCAGGAGAATAGAAAGGGAGGTAAGATTTCTTGGGAGGTTGATTTTGCTAATTTGGAAATTGTCGTCAATATCTTAGATCAATGCGGTATGTTGCGTCTAAAGGATGTAGGTGAGAAAAGACTAGCTACCTTTTGGTTAGTCGTTCAGCATGCGGCTGTAAATTATCAAAAACAATACTTGCCTTTATTTAAAGCATCAGCCCAACTTGGGGAATTAGATAACGGTCAAGTGTTGATGATGGAAGATCGAATTTTGTTGATGGAAGGAAAGCCTCAAGTATATGGAACTCAGGTCATAAAGAGCAATACTACTGGAGCGTTCGAACTCTACGAGGTAGTACAACCAGAATACTTAGACCACCGCCGTATTAGTGCTGGACTTCAATCTATTAAT
>DAITMC010000132.1:0-9986 GCA_036835365.1 Saprospiraceae bacterium | reverse complement strand
GGTCGCCTAGCGAATCACTTTCTTGTGCGAATTGTTTGAATCCTATTGCTTCGCCAACAGAAACAACCATTTACAAAGCCATTGTTTCTAGCGTTTGTACCCAAGACACCATTTCAGTAGAAGTAAAAGTCCTTGGCGTAGAAGCAGGACCAGATGCCACCATTTGTTCAGGCGAATCATTCCAAGTGAATGCAGGTTCAGATTTTGTTGGTGCTACCTATGAATGGATAGCACCTTCGCAAGTAGAACTGAGTTGCACAGATTGTCCTAATCCAGTCATTACTTCTTCTGTTGCAGGTACTTATACAATTACTGTTCGCTTAAACAACCCTGATTGTCCAACAGCGGATGAGTTTAGACTAACGGTGCTTTCCCAACCAGCACCTCAATTTGAAGTGGCAGACGATGCACAATTGTGTTTGGGCGATAGCCTTTTCTTAGGCAGCAACAATAACTCAACGGATTTAACTTATACTTGGCGTTCCATCCCTGAAGGATTTACGTCTAATGACCGTAATCCTGAAGTAACGCCAACCCAAACGACTAAATATTTTGTTTCCGTAGAAAATGGTATTTGCCCTATTACTTCTTTAGATAGTGTTTTGGTAGAAGTTTTTACGCCACCTGTGTTTCAAATTTTACAGGATACTACTATTTGCCAAAACGAAACTTTAACCTTATCCTCTTCGCAAGCAGAAAATGGCGTGACTTATCTGTGGTCAGGAGCTGATACTCGTGATTTTGACGATGTGAACCAACTCAATACCACTGCACGCCCTCAAAATTCTGGGGTATATCGCTTAACGGCAACCAGAGGTGCTTGTGAAGTGATTCAAGATGTTCAAATTGATGTTATTCCTGCTGCCATTGCGTTTGCGCCAGAAATAATGGATACCATATTACTTTGTAAAGGCACTTCTGTTGAACTACAACTAGATTCTTTGAGAACGCGACCATCTACCGTGCAACCTACTTGGCTACCCGATAATGGTTCACTTTCTACCACAGTTGGACTAAGCGTAACGGCTTCGCCAAGCCAGATAACTAAATACTTCGTACAAATTGAAAATCAAGGTTGTATAGCCATAGATTCTATTGTGGTTCGAGTGGATTCCTTGCCACTTGACCTTAGCATTATGCCAGGGGATACCATGATTTGTGAAGGCAATTATGTAACGCTTATTTCACCTACTTACGAGCCATTTGAATTTCCTAACATCAAATTTGAGTGGACTCCCTCGGAAGGACAGCAAACGCCCGATAGTCTCTTCAACTTGGTGGTAACGCCCGATACTACTCGATTCTATCTTAGAACAACCACTAATGGTGTTTGTGTATCTAATGATTCAGCAAGAATTGAGGTGAACCCATTACCAGAAATAGAAATCCTACCACGAGATGCTCAAATTTGTCCAGGTGAAAGCGTTAATTTGACTATTAATCCATTAAATGACGTACCAATTGACCCAGAATCGTATATGTGGACACCAATGGAGGGACTCAGTTGTACAGATTGCCCAAACCCCACAGCATCGTTAGGTGGTGCTTATAACGTTCAAGTTATGTCCGATAAAATGTGTCCAGGCGGAGCTTCAGTAAACGTACAATCGCTTGAAGCTCCAGCAATTAGCCCACCAGCAAATACCATTATTTGCCCTGGAGAAACTGTTCGATTAAATACCGCAGTTACACCAGGCGCCACTTATGTTTGGACTTCTAGCGACCCAAATTTTGGTACAGTAACTGACCCTACACCCGAAGTTAGCCCAACCGTTACTAGCACTTACACCGTGCGTGCACAAAATGGCGAATGTCCAGCGGTAGAAACTTCCATTACCATTCAAGTGTTAGGCGAGCAAGAGATTCGCATAACAGGCGACCCTACTTATTGTCAAGGTGAATCAACGACTTTAACGTTGGAAAGTCCTGTGGCAGGCAATATAGCGTGGCGTGTACTAGGCAATACAGCAGTGATAAATACAAATGCAAGTATCACTGTAAATGACACAGAAACAAGGACTTACGAAGTAACTTTCACCTATGCGTGTGGCATACTTACGCAGCGGATTACGGTTACACCTGAAGCTACTGTTTCCATCAATAACTTGATTGCTAGAAATGCAACTAACCAACTTATTGATACCGTTTTTGTTGGAACAACTGTTTTCTTGGAGGCAGAACTAGGAACAAACCTTGATAATGCTACTATTGAATGGTTCGCCAACGGAGTCAATATTGATAGTGGAGAGCGAACGACTTCCGATGAAGCCACCGAAGCGGGCGTTACTCAATACCAAATCCGTGTAACTACGCCAAATGGTTGTCAGACTACCAGAAATGTTAGTATAGTGGTGCTTCCAGTGGCATTTGAAATACCAAATGCGTTTTCGCCAAACGGAGACCAGCGCAATGATGTATTCAGAGTGCTTTATCCACAAGGGCTAGAGATTGAATCTTTTGATATGAAAATATTTAGCCGCTGGGGTAATTTAGTGTTCCAAAGCAATAACATTAACAATGGCTGGGATGGTACTAAAGATGGAAGAGGGGATACAGCGTTGGCTTCGGATGTTTATGTTTACTATTACACGATTCGATTGAGTAATGTTACGGAAGTCTTTTCAGGTAAGGGCGACGTTACACTTATACGATAATCCAATGAAACGTAGGCAACTAAGGTTAGTCAATGGGTTAGTCAATGAATACGTAAAGTGGGGTGAGCAAAACTGTTTATAGGTTGGTTCAATGATAACATAGTGTTAATAGGATGAGTAATCAAGTGAGTAAACCATGTTAGACTGGCTTACCCACTTGATTTAAAATTTAAAGACTCCCCAAAGCATAAAACGCTAGGGCTGCTTAGGTGAATTATTAACCACATTCAGAATGGCCACAGCTTTTACAAGTGAGGCATCCTTCTCTATAAATCAAGCCATCAGGGTCGCCACAGCTTGGGCAGATGCGTTTTACTGCGCGAGTACCATTCGGAATAAATTGCTTCAAGGCACGCGTAATACCACTTTTCCAAGTGCTGATGTGTTGTTCTTCCACGTTCAGCCCCTCCACCAATTCCACGACATAGTGCAATGGCATACCGTGGCGAAGGATGCCCGAAATCAGCTTCGCATAGTTCCAATATTCCTTGTTAAAGGAGCGAGAAAGCCCTTCAATCGTTACGCGGTAGCCTTCCTTATCTTGAAATTGGAAATCGTAGCGGCGTTCGTCGTTTTCGTCTTGTTCCTTGATAACCCAACCACTGTTCACATAATTGGGCAGCTTGAAAGTATCCACTGCTCTTCCTGTGAAAATTTCGTAAGGTTTTCCTTCTAATAATCCCACTACGGCAATCCACTCTTCGCTATTGTTTTGGAAGCGAATAACAGAAGCCTCCAACTTTTTCGGACGCTTAGGCGCAAGGGTTTCCGCAAAAATATCTTCATTTGTAGGCGTTAGTGCTTCCTTTTTCTCATTGGATACTAACACGCCTGAGCGAGAGCCATCGCGGTAGATGGTACAACCTTTACAACCTTCTTCCCAAGCAGTTTCATAAATTTTGCGTACCATTTCTACAGAAGTTTCCTCTGGCACATTCACAGTTACGCTGATGGAATGATCGACCCATTTTTGGATAGCACCCTGCATTTTCACTTTTTGTACCCAATCCACATCGTTAGCAGTGGCATTATGATAAGGGGACTTTATGATGATAGGCTTTAATTCTTCTTCCGACATTGCCGTTACAGCTTTAGCATCGTAGCCATTTTGCTCTAACCAATCAATAAATTTATGATGGAAAACATTGTACTCTTCCCAAGAATCACCCACCTCATCCACAAAACTTACTCGACTATCTTTGTCGTTAGGATTCACTTTTCGGCGACGCTTGTAAGACACCATAAAGACTGGCTCAATACCCGAAGTCGTTTGCGACATCAAACTGGTTGTGCCTGTTGGAGCAATGGTTAACAAAGAAATGTTGCGGCGTCCGTACTGCTTCATATCGGCGTAAAGCTGTGGGTCAGATGACGCTAAACGCTGAATAAATGGGTTATCTTTTTCTCGTTCGGCATCGTAGATTTCAAAAGCACCTCTTTCTTTCGCTACGTTAACCGAAGAACGATAAGCGTTCAGTGCTACCGCTTTATGGACTTCCACTGAAAAGTCAATAGCTTCGTTGCTGCCGTATTGTAAGCCCATTGCTGCCAACATATCGCCTTCGGCAGTAATGCCAACCCCTGTTCTGCGCCCTTGCGTACAAGCCTTGCGGATTTTCTGCCACAACTGACGCTCTACCTGTTTAATTTCTTCTTGCTCCGGATCCCTATTAATTTTTTCAAGAATTAAATCCACTTTCTCTAATTCCAAGTCAATAATGTCATCCATAATGCGCTGTGCCATTTGTACATGCTGACCAAATTTAGTGAAATTAAAGGTCGCCATCGGTGTAAATGGATTTTCTACATAACTGAACAAATTGATTGCCAGCAATCTGCACGAATCATAGGGCGAAAGGGGTATCTCACCGCACGGATTCGTTGAAACTGTTTCAAAACCCAAGTCAGCGTAACAATCGGGAATAGCTTCACGCTTTACTGTATCCCAAAATAGGATACCTGGTTCGGCGGACTTCCAAGCATTGTAGATGATTTTGTTCCACAATTTATTGGCATCTGTTTCTTTTTTGTATTTGGGCATTGCAGCGTAAATAGGATATTGCTGGGTGTAAGGTTTGTTATTAAGTGCTGCTTTCATGAACTCATCGTCAATTTTCACAGAAACGTTGGCTCCTGTTACTTTGCCCAATTCCATTTTAGCATCAATAAAATCCTCCGCATCGGGGTGTTTGATGGAAATGGTTAACATAAGTGCACCACGTCGTCCATCCTGTGCGACCTCGCGCGTGCAGTTGGAGTAACGCTCCATGAAAGGTACAATACCCGTGGAAGAAAGGGCACTGTTCATCACGGGGCTTCCTTTGGGGCGGATGTGCGAAAGGTCATGCCCTACCCCACCTCGACGTTTCATAAGTTGTGCTTGTTCTTCATCTAAACGAATAATGCCAGCATAGGAATCCGCTTGATTACCGATAACAAAGCAGTTGGAAAGAGAGGAAATCTGATAGTTATTGCCAATACCAGACATAGGGCTACCTTGCGGAATGATGTATTTAAAATGCTTGAGTAGTTTATAAATTTCTACCTCTGACAAAGGATTAAGGTACTTTGCCTCTATTCTAGCTACTTCGCGTGCAATACGTCGGTGCATGTCATCAGGTGTACGCTCGTAAATGTTTCCGTAAGAATCTTTCAGGGCATACTTGTTTACCCAAACATTAGCAGCCAGTTCATCGCCTTTGAAATACTCCACCGAAGCTTCTATCGCTTCCTTTATGGTGAAGGTTTGCTCCATTCTATCACTTTTTTGGTTTAGTGATAATTCTTTTTCTTGGTTTTTGAATACGTCCATAATTGCTTCAATAAATTAGTAATAAAATGTATTTTACCTTAGCGTTGGTAATATTATTTCTGTCTTTTCCGCTTTTCTTTACTTAGTTTTTTTAGCTGTAAAGACAAGCATTGGTAGCACCCTATAGTAAAATAGGGCAAAAAACTTTCTTGTAGTATCCTAAAAAAATAGGAATTCTTCTTAAAGTTCGACTAAATATCGTATATGTGTTCTACCAACTAGGTGAATGCAAAAGTAGCATGGTTTACTTTTTTTTGCTCAAATAGTTATCCACAAAATGTGAATTATTTTCACAAATAATTGGCATTCAATTATTTAAAAAACAGAACATCTTTTCCACAATGTGGATAACTTATTGTGGAAAAAAGCCTCGTCTATAATCAATTAAGTGATATTGAGTTTTTTCATAATAGATAATTGAGGCGTGTTGTAAGCGTTAGCGGCGAACTCGCTGAAAATAAAGTGCTACCAATAAACTAATTACAATGGAAAGAACTGTGATGTAAAGCACTGCCCACGGGGAATCTTGGAAAGGCAGTTGCACATTCATACCGAAAAAGCTAGAAATGAAAGTTGGCACACTTAGAATAATGGTTACTAAAGTCAAGCGGCGCACGTCCACATTTAAGTTATTGGAAATGATGGAACTATAAGCATCCATAGTACCACTTAGGATGTTGGTGTAAACGTTTGCCATATCCAACGCTTGGGTATTATCAATGATAATGTCCTCGAATTGATCGCGCAAATCTTCATTATTTTGAATCCCTAAGAAGTCGGTACGTTTCATTTTCATCTTTAGCAATTCATTGGCACTCAAGGAGCTTACAAAATAGACCAGTGATTTTTCTACGCTAAGCAACTCTCTGAGTTCTTGATTTCGGCTGGAGTTGTAAAGTTCTCGCTCAATGAGATTGTGTCGCAAATTGAGTTGTTTTAGGCAAGTCAAAAAACGATATACGGTTTGTTCCATAATCTGGATAACAAATAGTTTTTCATTGGTGGGATCAAAATTGCGTACTCTGTTGTCCAAAAATAGTTGTAAGACTGGGTTCTTATAAGATGAAATGGTAATCGTTGCATCAGGAGTTAAAATAATACCAATGGGTATAGTAATAAAAATGGTTTCGTTCTCTGAGCGATCTTCATTTAGAATGGGTGTGTTAAGCAAAATAAATCGGACTTCTTCATCACGTTCGTAGCGTGAGCGCTCGTCCAAGTCAAGAGAATCAGTCAGAAAGTCAAGATAAACCCCGAATTGTTGAGCGACTTCCTCTAACTCTTCTTGATTAAAAGGTGGAGCAATGTTGACCCAACAAGACGGTTCAGGCTGAAGTAGTTGTTTGATTTCTCCGTCTTTTCGAGCGTAATATCGAACCATAATCCTATTCTTTTATTGAATGCAAACATACAAACTTATGGGCTTAAAAATCGGCTATTTTGCATTAAGCATTGAATAGCGAGGAAGCAAATGAGCATTTTATATTGCGCTTACTTGGTTTTCTGCTTGTGTTTAAAGGATTTGAGTTGCGCTATAAAATGCTCGTAAACAGGCAAATCGCTAAATTGTCCATTACCCCAGTAGGGGACCAGCCCTACAAGTATTCTGTAATAGTCTGCTACGATATCCCCTTGTTGTTCATAATTAAATTCCCAAAATTTTTTCCCCTCTGCAATGGCTTTTCTTAAAGCGGTTACCCCGCCATAATTGTATCCTTGCTTGGTGCGCTGCGCCCAGAGTGCTCTAGGTATGTAAACTGCTCCAAAGTGTTGGTATTGCCAAACATGCACCAATTCATGCACTAACAACGAATCGGACATACGCCCCCAACTATTGATGGTATTGAAACTGACATAACAAATACCTGATTGTTTTGGTCCAAAGTAGGCACGCTCATCTATATGTACACGATTCAACTCAATAGCATCGCCAAAAACAGATTGTGCTAGTCCATACTCCCAGTCGCTTAATTTTCTTGTGCTCAATTTAATCCGATTGGACAGCCTTTCGTAAATTTTACCTACCAGTAAAAAATCGAGTAACGTAACCGTTAATTCTATACTGTTCCAAAACAACATTCTCATGGGAAAGACATTTTTTTTGGTGCAAAAATGCACTAAAGTTGTTAGAAAGTTAGATTAGGCTAGCACCAATTTTAGGGTTTCATGAACGGAATGAACTAAAACATTATTATGCGTTTTTTTTGCTAATTCACAGGAAGACAAGGCAAGCAGATTGGGTGCATGAAAAGCTAGTGCTAAGTGAGCTTGCGCTATCTAGTTACTTTATCTATGTTGTTCTGTGTTTTCTCTTGGTTCGTAAATAATAAAAATAATGGCCTAAATCTTCAACATTAGAAAGACTCAAAATGTCAACTGAAAGTTCTTCGTACAATTGATTTAGAAATAGCTATGTCTTATTATTAAAACTTATCAAGCTAAAGTTAAGGATTAATTCGTAGAACAAACTACAGTCCAAGAATGGCAAAATAATCACTAATTTTGTCCATTAGATATAGATTTATGAAAAAGTACAGTCTTCTGCTCTCCTTAGTATCGTTGTTTTCTTGTAGTTGGATACTAGCACAACAAGCCTTTGTGGTGATTGAAGATATTGTTATTGAGGGCAACCAACGCACCAAAGACCGAATCGTACTGCGAGAATTGAGTTTTCAGCAAGGAGACACTCTACCGATAAATGAAATTCAAGCGCAAATACAATTCAATGCAAAAAGATTGAGCGGCTTGGATTTGTTTATTTCCGTCAACATAACAACCCTCCCTAGCGAAGAGCAAAAGATAATATTTGTAGTGAGCGTAAAAGAAAATCTAATGTGGGTAATATATCCAAATGTAGATTTAGCTGACCAAGACGTTAATGTCTGGGCGCAACGCTACAACTTTTCCCTCAAGCGCATTAGCATTCCTATTACGCTTTCGCATTTGAGCCTCACAGGAAATCAAGACAAACTCAAGGCTAGAATACAATTAGGCTTCACGCGCAAACTCGAAGCGTTGTACATTTCGCCCTTTCTCAATCAAAAACAAACACTGCGTTTGCAAACAGATTTTTTGTTCAGCGATGATAAAGAAGCCCGTTGGAATACGATTAATGATAAAGATCTCTTTTTGCGAGAAGAAGAGGAGCGACTTTTTAAGCGCACTCGCGCAGGCATCGGACTACAAATTCGACCAGCGTTATTTAATAACCATCGCTTTGTTTTACGTTTTCAACAAAATAGCGTGAAAGATACCGTTGCCTTGTTGAATCCAAGTTTTTTTCTTAACCAGCAAACAAAACAACGTTTTTTTTCTATTCGCTATGACTTTACTTCCGACCATCGCAATTTTAATTTGTATCCCACCAAAGGTTATTTGCTCCAGTTATTGATAGAAAAAGAAGGATTAGGTATTTGGAACGAGCGCCATGCACTCATTGTGGATGGTTCACTCGCTACCTATTGGTCGCTTTCCGAAAAATGGAGTATGGAAACCGCCTTTAGCGGACAAACCAACTTGATTCGTCAGCAACCCTCTTATTACAACAACCCTGTGATTGGTCCTGAACCCAATCTAATTAGAGGTTATGAATTGAGACAAATTAGAGGAATGGATTATCTAATTGCTGCCGCTACCTTGAGGTATAAACTGTTGGATATAGAAGTGAATTTAGGGAAGCTCATGTTTATCGAAAAATATAAGCAAGGCAATCTAAGTGTTTTCTTAAAAGCCTATCAAGATGCCGCCTACATGAATAATCCGTTTTATCAAGCAGAAAATAAGCTCCCCAATCAAGCACTTTGGAGCAGAGGGCTGGGAATGGACATTATGGTGTATAACACAGGCGTTGGAAAAATAGAATGGAGTTTTGCAAAAATTGATGATACCTTGCAATCAGGTATATTTTTTCACGCTAGTTTAGTATTTTAAGCTAAACAAGAACTAAAATCCAAAATTATGCACGTAGCTGTTTACAGCAGAATTTATAAAGAAGCCGATGCGCTCTACATTCAACAACTCTTTGAACTCCTGCACCAAGAAGGAGTTATTACTTATATATTCGCCCCTTACTTTGAGCAAATAAAAAATAAAATTTCTTTTCCCGCCTTTTTTGCGGTATTCGATAGTTATGAGTTCCTAAAAAACAACAAAATAGATTTTTTAATTACACTAGGTGGGGATGGCACCATACTCCATGCTATTACTGTAGTTCGAGATACAGACATTCCGATACTAGGCATCAATCTTGGGCGATTAGGCTTTTTGGCAGGCGTAGAAAAGCATAGAATAAAAGAAGCCATTTTTTGCCTCAAAAAAGGTAGTTTTTTGCTAGATGAGCGACAGTTGCTCTATCTCGAATCCAATCATCCAATTTTTGGTGAACTTAGCTTCGCCTTGAACGACTGTACCATTTTGAAGCGCGATACTTCCTCCCTTATCACAATTCACACCTACATTAATGGTGCTTTCCTTAATTCTTATTGGGCAGATGGTATCATCATTTCCACGCCAACAGGCTC